>JAJQES010000368.1:560-13400 GCA_021201565.1 Tannerellaceae bacterium | reverse complement strand
TCCTTGTTGTGTGTCTCTGTACTATAGGATGTAGTGATGATGATAAGGAGAACGGAGATGAAAATAAAAGTGATAAAAATATCTCCTTTTCTGTTTCTGATCTCTCTTTTTTAGCAGAGACTTCTTCCCTGGTATTGACTGTGACGGCTGATCATGAATGGGGAGTAGTTTCTAATCAGAGTTGGTGTACTACTTCTCCCAGTGGAGGGATCACCGGAAAAACAGAGATAACGGTTCGTGTTACAAACCATATCGGTGATGAGCCCCGTTCGGCTGTTCTTACTTTTAAGTCGGGTTCGACGGTGAAGGAGATTCCGGTTGTTCAGGATTTTAAGGTGAAAGAGGTGGAGTTTGCGGATGAGAAATTGAAAGCCTATTGTGTGGCTAACTTTGACACCGATGGGGATGGCTTGTTAAGTTTGGGGGAAGCAGCGGTAGTCACTTCGATGTCTCCGGTTAATCAGGGAATTACATCTATGGGTGGACTTGAACAATTCACCGCTTTACGTTCACTGAATTGTAGTCAGAATGATATAACAGAACTGGACTTATCCAAACTTGGCTCCTTAGAGAAACTGAATTGTTCGCACAATCAATTAACGACTCTTTCCATTCAGACTAATATTAATCTGAAAGAATTAAACGCAGTTGATAATCCTTTAACAGTTGTGTATGTATGGACCGGATTTACGGCTGAGGATACATTTATTATACCGGCTGGTTCAGAGTTCGTCGAGCCTGACATAGTAACTCCTATGGGATACCGTCTGGTATGGCAGGAGGAATTTAATGATCCGCGGGATTCAAATGGAAATGCAGTGCTTCCTAATACTGAAAAATGGTGGTATGAAACCGGCGGCGGTGGCTGGGGGAATAGAGAAATTCAGGAATATATCGCAGGCGTAAGCGGAACGGATACTTGTGCTGTGGTTTCAGATGGCATCCTAAAGATTATAGCTAAAAAAACAGCTGCGGGAAAAGTGTATTCTATTCGTATGAATACGAATGATAGCTGGACATATGGATATTTTGAAGCCCGGCTGAAGCTGCCTGGTGGGAAAGGTACCTGGCCCGCGTTCTGGATGATGCCAAAAAATTATAGATCCTGGCCTGAAGATGGAGAGATTGATATTATGGAAGAGGTGGGAGTGGACCCAAATATTGTGCATGCTTCTATCCACTGTAAATCCTATTATCATTCAATCAATACGGAGAAAACAGCAACGGTCTATGTTCCTACAGCAGAAAGCGACTTTAATGTGTACGCGCTCGAGTGGACTCCTGATTTTATCAAAGGATATGTAAATGGTGTATGTTATTATGAATTTTATAATGATCATACCGGGAATTATGATACCTGGCCCTTTGATAATCCGTTCTATCTGAAACTGAATCTGGCCTGGGGAGGTGATTGGGGTGGTTATGACGGTGTGGATGAATCAGCCCTTCCTGCAGTGTATGAAATTGATTATGTGCGTGTATTCCAGAAAGATTGATTACAATGTATGTGGAATGGTGAATATATATGTGGTTACTAAAAGATAAAATAAAGTATATTATGATAAGAATATCAGTGATAATTGCGGCAAGTTTGCTGTTTATTACCTGCCGGCCGGCGATATCTGCTACACATGATGATGTGGACCGGAAGGTAGAAGAGTTATTATCAAAAATGACCCTCGAAGAAAAGCTGGGGCAGATGAACCAGTTGAGTCCGTGGGGAGATCCTTCGGAGATTGCCAGTGCGATCCGTAAAGGGCACGTGGGTTCTATTCTGAATGTAGTGGATCCGGAGATGCTGAATGCAGTCCAGAAGATCGCTATGGAAGAGAGCCGTCTAAAAATTCCTGTGATTGTAGGACGGGACGTGATCCACGGATTTAAAACGATTTATCCGATCCCGTTGGGACAGGCTGCTTCGTTTAATCCGGAACTGGTAGAGGAAGGTGCCCGGGTGGCTGCTATCGAAGCGGCTTCTGTAGGAGTGCACTGGACATTTGCCCCGATGATTGATATTGCCCGTGACCCTCGTTGGGGACGGATTGCGGAAAGTCTGGGAGAAGATACCTATCTGACTTCTGTATTGGGAGCCGCCATGGTGAAAGGGTTTCAGGGAAGCGACCTGAGTGATCCGTCTTCTATTGCCGCTTGTCCGAAGCACTTTGTGGGATATGGTGCCGGTGAAGGGGGACGGGATTATGCTTCGACCTTTATTCCCGAACGTACGCTGCGAAATGTGTATCTGCCTCCTTTTGAAGAGGCGGTAAAAGTAGGTGCGGCCACTTTTATGACCTCTTTCAATGATAATGACGGAGTGCCTTCTACCGGAAATAAATTTATTCTCGAGCAGGTATTGCGTAAGGAGTGGAATTTTGATGGGTTTGTAGTGTCTGACTGGGCATCTGTGACGGAAATGATTGCACACGGTTTTGCGAAAGATCCGAAAGAGGCTGCTGAAAAAGCGATCAAAGCAGGGGTGGATATGGAGATGGTTAGCGGAAGCTATATGAGTTCCGGTAAACAATTGTTGGAGGAAGGGAAAATTACGATGGGAATGATTGATGACGCGGTCCGGAATATCCTTCGTATTAAATTCCGTCTGGGATTGTTTGAAAATCCGTATGTAGACACCAGTGCTCCCCCGGTATTATATGCTCCAGCGCATCTGGAATCTGCTAAGGAAGCAGCTATTCAATCCGCTATCCTGTTAAAGAACGAAGGAGAAGTATTACCGCTGAATGCGAATACCATAAAGACAATTGCAGTGGTAGGTCCTATGGCGGATGCTGCTCATGATCAATTGGGGACCTGGATCTTTGATGGAGATAAAAATTATACCAGAACACCTTTAGCTACCTTAAAAGAACAATATGGCAATGACATACGGATCCTGTATGCCGCCGGAACAGAATTTAGCCGGGATGCCCGTACCGATGGGATCGCTGCCGCTGTGAATGTTGCCCGTCAGGCAGATGTGGTGTTGGCTTTTGTCGGAGAAGAGGCCATTCTTTCCGGTGAAGCACATAGTTTGGCAAATCTGAATTTGCAGGGGGCTCAAAGTGATTTGATCGCGGCTGTCGCTACTACCGGAAAGCCGGTTGTGACCGTGGTAATGGCCGGACGCCCGTTAACGATCGGCCGGGATGTGGAAGTATCTAACGCAGTGCTCTATAATTTCCATCCGGGAACAATGGGAGGTCCCGCTATTGTAGACCTGCTATTTGGTAAAGCCGTACCCAGTGGAAAATTACCGGTGACATTCCCGAAAGAAGTGGGACAGATCCCGGTGTATTATAGCCATAATAGTACAGGACGTCCGTATCAGGGGTCTGAAACCATGTTGAATGATATTCCACAGGAAGCCGGACAAACCTCTTTAGGAAATACTTCTTTTTATCTGGATGCCGGATTTGCTCCGCTCTATCCGTTTGGTTATGGATTGTCTTATACAACGTTCGAGTATGCAAATCTCAGACTTTTTTCTTCCAGCCTGAAAGCAAATGACGTATTAACCGTATCGGTAGATATTGCCAATACCGGTAAATATGATGGGGTAGAAGTTGCTCAGCTCTATGTGCAGGATTGTTTTGGTTCGGTGACCCGTCCGGTAAAAGAGTTAAAACGTTTTGAACGTGTACCGTTAAAAGCGGGAGAAAAGAAGACAGTAACCTTTACATTACCCATCAGTGAGTTAGCGTTTTATAACATTGATATGATTAAAACCGTTGAAGCCGGTGATTTTAATTTGTGGGTAGGTACTAATAGTCAGGCAGGTCTGATGACCAGTTTTATGGTTGAGTAAGTTATTTTAGTTGACCAGTGTAATGGATCCCCTCCCAGGAGTAACTTCCTCCGGAGGGGATTTTTTATTTTCTCCGGTGAAATGGTTATTTTTTATTAGTTGATTGATCTTTGAATGTTTTTGATTGATTGGTGAAAGGGATCGCTCCTTTTTTACTTTTCCTTTGTACCGATTCTTTGTGGTCAATCTTAAATGAACTGATATAAAATATCCATATCGTAAAATGAAAAACATTTATTCTTTTCTTTCTTTGTTTTTAATTGTTTTTGTTTCCTGCCAGTCGCCGCAGGTCTCTTTTCAGCCGGAGATTCTTACCGGACTACGTGCGCCTGCTTATCCACTGGTTACGATTGACCCTTATACCTGTGCATGGTCCTTTACCGACCAGCTAAATGAAGATGCTGTCCGTCACTGGACAGGAAAGAAACATCCCCTAACCGGCGCTTTGCGTGTGGATGGTGTAACCTACCGTTTTATGGGGGTAGAGGAGATCCCATTGAAAGTGATTCTTCCTACAGCTGCTATGGAGAGATGGGATGCACGCTATATGGAATCGCATGCCCCTAAAGGCGACTGGTATGCCCTCCATTATTCTGACCATGAATGGAAAGAAGGAAAAGCTGCTTTCGGAACACCGGATATGCCGAGCCTTTCTACCCCCTGGGAAAGCAAAGATATCTGGGTACGCCGTGTTTTTGAATTGGATAACGAGTATGCAGGCCAGCCGGTTTTCCTTGAGTATTCGCATGATGATATCTTTGAACTCTATATCAATGGTATCAAAGTGGTAGAGACGGATTATTGCTGGCATAATAATGTATTGCTCGAATTATCCGATGAAGTAAAATCCACGTTAAAGGTAGGTGAAAATATCATCGCTGCGCATTGCCACAATGTGACGGGAGGCGGGTATGTGGATTTCGGCCTTTTCCTGAAAGAGGAAGGAAAGATCGCGTTTGATACTCCTGCGGTTCAGAAGTCAGTCCATTTTACACCGACACAAACCTATTATACATTTACATGTGGACCGGTAGAGCTTAATTTACTTTTTACCTCTCCTCTATTACCGGATGACCTTGATCTGGTTTCTACTCCGGTTAATTATCTCTCTTACCAGGTACGGTCTGTGGACGGACAGCCGCATGATGTGCAAATCTATATGGACGCAACCCCACAATGGGCGGTTGATAATGAGTCGCAGGCGGTTACATTTGCCAAAGAAGAGAAAGGTGGCCTGACGTATCTGAAGACGGGCACTGTTGAGCAAAATATATTAGGAAAAAGAGGAGATGATGTGCGTATTGACTGGGGGTACTTTTATCTGGCTTCCGGACAGAGGGCAAATAGGAAGATGGAAACCGGAGAATATTTTGCTTTGAAAAATGTTTTCCGGTCCTCAGGAACTTTACCGGCTTCTGCCCCAAACCCTGTCGCTGAGATGATGAAAGAGATGAATGTGCTGGCGTATGTGGAAGATCTGGGAACTGTCTCCTCTACGGCTACCGGTTATCTGCTGATCGGGTATGATGATCTTTACTCCATCCAATATTTCGGGGACAACCGGATGCCGTACTGGAAGCACAACGGCAGTATTGATATTTATACGGCTTTTGAAAACGCAAACAAAAATTATATAGAGATACTGAACCGTTGCCGTACATTCGATACCCAGCTGATGCAGGAAGCGGAAGCCGCAGGTGGAAATAAATATGCTGAGTTATGTGCATTGGCATTCCGTCAGGCAATAGCTGCCCACAAACTGGTGGAAGATAAAGAAGGTAACCTGTTGTTCTTCTCTAAAGAGAACTTTAGCAACGGATCTATTGGAACCGTAGATATAACTTATCCTTCTGCTCCCCTGTTCCTGATCTATAATCCGGAACTTCTAAAAGGAATGATGAATCCGATCTTTTATTATAGTGAAAGCGGAAAATGGAATAAACCCTTTGCTGCCCATGATGTAGGTACCTATCCACAGGCAAATGGACAGACGTATGGAGGAGATATGCCGGTGGAAGAGTCCGGGAATATGCTGATCCTGACTACGGCGATTGCGTTGGTGGAAGGGAATGCCGGATATGCCGCTGCCCATTGGGATGTCCTGACTACCTGGGCGGATTATCTGGTGAAAGAGGGGCTTGATCCGGAAAACCAACTTTGTACGGATGACTTTGCCGGACACTTTGCCCACAATGCGAACCTCTCTGTCAAAGCAATCATGGGAATCGCGGGATATGGTAAGCTGGCCCGTATGTTAGGAAAAGAGGAGATTGCGCAAACGTATATTCAGGAAGCGAAAGAGATGGCACAGAAATGGGTGGCTATGGCGGCCGACGGTGATCATTACCGGCTGACTTTTGACCAGCCGGGTACCTGGAGCCAGAAGTACAATCTGATCTGGGACAAGTTCTTTGGTTTATCTGTCTTTCCGGCTGAAGTGGCGGAAACGGAAATGGCGTATTACCTGACTAAACAAAACCGCTACGGATTGCCTCTGGATAACCGGCAAACGTATACCAAATCCGATTGGATCTTATGGTCTGCCTGTCTGACAGATGATCCGGCTCATTTCAATGCATTGACAGATCCGGTATATACCTATGCGAATGAAACAACGACCCGCATGCCGTTGAGTGACTGGCATCAGACCATTACCGGAGAGTCGGTTGGTTTCCGTGCCCGTTCGGTAGTGGGAGGGTATTATATGAAAATGCTGGAGCGGCGATTGTTGCAGAACCATTGATTGGAGTGATTTCAAAAAATCTAATTATATAAAACAAGTATCATGAAGAAAGTTATTTTAATTTGTTTGTTAGTCGTGTCAGCCTGTATAGGCTATGCACAATGGTCTCCGGTAGGAGATAAATTAAAAACCCCATGGGCAGATCAGGTGGATCCGAACAATGTATTGCCTGAATATCCCCGTCCGCAAATGGAACGTCCGGAATGGGTAAACCTGAATGGATTGTGGCAGTATGCCATTGCCCCGAAAGGACAAGCAGAACCTACTGCGTTTGATGGACAGATCCTGGTACCTTTTGCTATTGAATCCTCTTTGTCAGGTGTACAGAAAGAGGTAGGAGATGCGAATGAATTGTGGTATAAACGTGACTTTACAGTCCCTTCTTCCTGGAGAAACCGTTCAATCAAATTGAATTTTGGTGCGGTAGACTGGAGAGCGGATGTGTTTGTGAATGATGTTTTCATTGGTACACATGAAGGTGGATTTACTCCTTTTTCCTTTGATATTACTCCTTATCTGACGGGAAAATCTTCTCAGAAACTGGTTGTACGTGTATGGGACCCAACCGACAAAGGTCCTCAGCCCCGTGGAAAGCAGGTAAACAAACCGGAAGGTATCTGGTATACTCCGGTAACAGGTATCTGGCAAACTGTATGGATTGAACCGGTAGCTGCAAATCATGTGACTCATATCAAAGCGATTCCTGATATTGATAACGGCACCCTGGCGGTAACTGTTTCAACTGCTAAACCCTGTACTTCGGATGTAGTGGAAGTAAAATTGATGGAAAACGGTAGAGTAGTTGCTTCTGCTAAAGGATTACAGGGAAAAGAGCTTCGCCTGAGCGTGGATAACCCGACTTTGTGGGATACTCAGAATCCATACCTGTATGATATGAAAGTATCTGTTGTATCCAATGGAAAAGTAGTGGATGATGTGAAATCCTATACAGCTTTCCGTAAAACTTCTATGAAGGCGGATCAATACGGTATCATGCGTATGCAGCTGAATAATAAAGATATTTTCCACTATGGTCCGCTGGACCAGGGATGGTGGCCTGACGGACTGTTTACTGCTCCGACTGATGAAGCTCTTCTGTACGATGTGATCAAGACTAAAGAGTGGGGATATAATATGATCCGTAAACATGTTAAAGTAGAGCCGGCCCGTTGGTATTATCATTGCGACAGAGAAGGAATGCTGGTTTGGCAGGATATGCCGAGCGGTGATATGGGTAACCAGTGGGAATGGCATATCTATAACGGGGGTACAGATAAGAAACGTACCCAGGAATCTATTGATATCTATAACAAAGAGTGGAAAGAGATCATGGATTTCTGTATCTCCAATCCGTCTGTTGTTGTTTGGGTTCCGTTCAACGAAGCCTGGGGACAGTTTGACACTGAAAAAGTAGCGGCCTGGACAAAAGCCTATGATCCTTCCCGTCTGGTTAACCCGGCCAGTGGAGGTAACCACCGTAACTGTGGAGATATTTTAGATCTTCACCACTATCCGGGACCGAAAATGTTTCTGTATGATGCCGGACGTGTAAACGTACTGGGTGAGTATGGCGGTATCGGTTTACCGATGCAGGGTCACTTGTGGCAGCCTGACAGAAACTGGGGATATGTACAGTTCAAAACTGTAAAGGAAGTGACGGATGAGTATGTGAAATTTGCCCGTGAACTGAAAGATCTGGTAAAAAGAGGGTTCTCCGGAGCTGTTTATACACAGACTACTGATGTGGAAGGGGAAGTAAATGGTTTGATGACTTACGACCGGAAAGAGATCAAGATTGACGAAGCGGCTGTTAAAAAGATAAATCAGGAAGTGATCAACGAACTGAATAAATAAAATAATTCTCAATTGCCTTTGTAGAGATATTATTCGGGCGAGTATCCCGGAAACCGGGATACTCCCTTCTTCTTATGATAAAAAAGAGAGAAAAAGTTGTGTATATTGAAGTGTGAATCTCTTTTTTAGACTAATTAAAAATGGTTGAGCGGGGTGAATATTCTTCTATGCGATAGTTAAAACGGAAGAATATTTGCCCTGTTTCTTTATTCTTATCTTTAAACTTTCCTACTTACCCTCCTCTTAGGTATAAGATATGCATCTCTGTCTTTAGAGACAGGCACGACCTTCCTGACAAACAAGCACCAGTTTGAAATAACCCCCGGGGTTACGGCCATAAGGCCGGGGGTTGTAGCGTTATCCTCCGGGGTTGCGTCAACATAGTGCTTGTCTGTCCGGAGGCTTGTGCTTATCTCTGAAGAGAATGTTGCCTGGCTGTTGATAAAGGGATATTTGTGTTTACCACCCCCCTCCATCCATAGTAAAATGGATTTTCTGACTCTGTTTAGATCTCTTTTATAAATTCAGAGGGAGACTTCCCATATTGTTTCTGGAAACAGGTGGAAAAGTAGGCCGGAGAGGAGAAACCACTCATAAAGGCGATCTCATTGATCCGGAATTCACCTTCTTTCATCCATTGAACCGCTTTTTTAAGACGGGTGAGCCGGATAAATTCTACGGGTGAAAGCCCTGAAATGCCTTTTACTTTCCGGTAGAGGCTGGAGGTACTCATATTCATCTCTTCGGCGATCATTTCTACACTCAGATTTTCGTTGGAAAGGTTGACATGGATAAAATTATTTATTTTTTGCAGGAAGAGTTCATCCATTTTAGAGACAGCAAGGGAAGAAGAGGCTACCTGAGGCTTCTCCACATATCTTGTTTTTAACAGATCCCGGTTCTTCAATAGATTATTGATCTGTGTGATCAGTAACTCAAGGGAGAACGGTTTTTCAATATAGGCATCCGCTCCCTGGTTTAATCCTTTGAGCCGGGATTGCAGGTTGTGTTGTGCGGTTAACAGGATAACCGGAATATGGCTGAAATGGATGTTGTTTTTAACTTCGTTACAGAATTCGTATCCATCCATTACGGGCATCATAATATCACTTAAAATCAGATCGACTGTTTCGCTTTGAAGCAGTTCTAATGCCTGTTTCCCATTTTCAGCCATAAGTATCCGGAAATGGTTCATTAATTCGTTGGCTATAAACCGGCACATATCAGGTTGGTCTTCTACTATAAGGATGACCGGGTGCTCGCTGTTATTTCCAATCAAAGAGGGGAGGAGAGTACTCTCTTCTTTTTCTTCTTCCAGTTGTGGGCAGGGAGCCTGCTGTAAAGGGAATACTAATGTGAACCGGTTCCATCCGTTTGTTGTATGGCTGTACTGGATAGTCCCGTTATGAGATTCAACCAGGGAGCGAACCAGAGATAGGCCGATACCGCTTCCGGTAGTGGTTTCGTGGGTTTTCATCCGGTAAAAAGGTGCGAATATATTTTCCCTTTCTTCCAGTGGGACCAGTGGGCCGTCGTTGAGCAGGCGAAGTTCAAATTGGTTGCCGCCTTCCGTGTAATGTACCTGTAACCGGATCTCTTTCGCAGCGTATTTAAGAGCGTTCGTCAGCAGGTTGCTGATGATCTTGGCGAAGGCTTCTCTGTCAATATAAGGTTCTACCGGGAAGGAGGGATTTTCAAAAATAAAGTTTTTCCCGGCTTCTTCAAAAGAGGGACGAAACCGGGAGAGTACGGTATCTATCCAGACCCGCAGATCTGTTTTTATAAAGTTTAACCGGAATCCTTTGCTTTCTGTACGCCGGAAGTCCAATAACTGGTTGCTGAGGTTCAACAGCCGCTGTGTGTTTTTCTGAATAATCCGGAGGTAATCCTGTGTTTGAGAAGAGCCTTCTCCGATTTGCAGGATTTTTTCCAACGGGGCTTTTATTAGGGTAAGCGGAGTACGGATCTCGTGAGTGATGTAGGTGAAAAACTGGATCTTTGCATCATACAGTTCTTTTTCTTTCTGGCTTTCAAATATCTCCTGTTCCTGTAAATGTTTCTTTTCCAGATTGGCTTTTTTGTACTGGTAGAACAGATATCCCAGGAGGATCACTGTCAGTATGTAAACCAGATAGGCCCATCCGGTTGCCCAGAAAGGAGGAACAACTGTAATGGGGAATATGGCTGTATTTTCCTGCCATAGTCCGCTGCTGTTGGTAGACTTTACTTTAAAGAGGTAGTTGCCAGGAGGAAGATTGGCGAAAGTAACTTCCCGGTTCCGGTTCACATATATCCACTCTTTATCTGTTCCTTCCAGCTGGTAGGCATACTCGATACCTTGTGGAGCGGTGAAACTGATAGCTGCGTATGAGAGGGTAAACGTGGGATGATTGTAGGGCAACCTGACGGGTTCTTTGCTTTTATCTCCCGCTCTGTCGAAGGGTGAGTAGATATGTACGGGAGGAGTGAACAGGTCTGTCCGGAACGAGGACGGAGAAAAAGAGATCATTCCGTTGATCGTACCGAAGAATAATTCTCCGGAAGGACTTTTATAGGACGAACTGTAATTGAATTGGGATTCATAGAGCCCTTCCCGGTGAGAGTACGTCTGGAATTCGAGGGTGTTCCGGTTTAAGCAGATCAATCCGTTTGCTGAGCTGATCCAGAGCATGCCTTTTTCATCTTCGAGAATGCGGTAGAATATATCACTGGAAAAGGGTTGGGCGGGGATAATCCTTTCAAAGGTATCCGGCTCCGGCAGATAACGGGAGAGCCCTTCTGTGGTAGTCAGCCAGATCGTTCCACCGGAGTCCTCGAAGACTGAATTCATATTATTACTCCCTATCCTGTTCTTATGGGGATCAGTTGTATAATGGCTCAGGATGGCTGTATCCCGGTTATACCTGTATAGCCCATACGATGTTACGACCCATATCTGGTGCTGTGTGTCTTCGTAGATCTGGCGGACAAGTGCATGGATGTTCTGCCAGCGGTTGAAACGTCCGGTTGCCGGGTCGAATTCGACTGTACCGTTTGAAGTCCCGATCAGGAACCGGTTGTCACTGGTCCGTAGAAAACAGAGAACAAAGTTGGTCGGAAGTGTGCGTCCTGTATTTTCAACAGTATATCTTTTGACTGTTTTACCGGTGGGAATATCTATTACCTGTATCCCTCTGTTGTAGCTGCCAATCCATAACAGGTTGCTATCGGCATACAATCCGTGAATGTTGGTGGCTAAAAGCGGATGGGAAGGGTTGTTATAAGAATAGTTGGTAAATTCTCCTGAGACAGGATCGTATTTGTTGATCCCGTTATCCTCTGTCCCGATCCAAAGGTTTCCGTATGGATCCGGGCAAATCTCCCGGATGGCGTTCCCCAGGAGTCCGGGATGGGTTTTCCCTCCGATATAATATTTGAAGTGGGTGTACTTTTTAGGTAGGTAACTGATTCCTCCGAAGAAACTACCGACCCACATTCCACCTTCCACATCTTTTGTAATGGAATAGACCGCATTGTCCGAAATGGTGTATTCATTGATAAGGGATTTGGTCAGATGTTCAACCGTCCGGTTAACTACATTATATATATATATTCCTGATTCGGTTCCTATCCAATAGATGTTGCGGCTGTAGGGGGTAATTGTCCGGACCTGTGCCTGTAGTGTGATCTCTTCTATGGTTTGATTGTGATATCTGAACAGGCAGGTCCCTGCATTGTTTGTTCCGACCAGGATACCTGTTTCCGGTATTTCGCAGATAGCTGTGATATGGGTGTCATCTTCATTTTCTATTATGGGGACCCTACTGAAAGTGTCATTCTCCCGTTGATAGAAATAGAGATTTGAACCATCGGAAAATAACGGATATCCGGTTTCGGTGAGTGTAACATTCCAGGCATAGAAGTTATCTGCACCGGTGAATTGTTTGATGGAGCCTGTTTGGGGTGACCAGATAAGTAACAGATCCTGCCGGATAAACCATATAGCTTGTTCTTTGTCTTCCCGGATATGAGAGAAATAGTCAATCCGGTTTTCTCCGAATGGCGGTATATTGCGGATAAAAGTCTCCTGTTCCGGATCGAAATAACAGATGCCTCCGGAGGTGGATATCCAGATTCTGCCTGCCGAATCTTCAAAAAGGGAGTGTATACTATTGCCTGCAACGGATGTGTCATCCAACGGATCGTTTTTATATACCCGGAAGGTATAACCGTCAAAGCGGTTTAACCCTTCTTCGGTTCCGAACCACATAAATCCCCGGCTGTCCTGCAGGGAACAGAAGACGGTATTGTGTGATAAACCGTCTTTATTGGTATAATGGCGGAAATTATACTCTTCTGCCTGCCCGGGAAAGGCCAGGAAAAGAAAGAAAATAGATATATAGATTAGAATATATGTTTTCATGTACTTACTCATTGGTCAAAAACAAAGATAAGGGATTTG
>JAJQES010000368.1:0-550 GCA_021201565.1 Tannerellaceae bacterium | reverse complement strand
CGACATATATTTATTTTATCTTTGCAGAACATTAATCAAATAGTGAATCCATGAATCAACAGCGGATTATAGAGATTACTGCCGATGGAAGTCATACTCTTTTTGTACCTGGAATGAATGAGCATTATCATTCGGTCAATGGGGCTATACAGGAGTCAACCCATGTATTTATTAATGCGGGCCTTAAGCATTCGGCAAAGAATCCGGTCCGTATTCTGGAAATTGGCTTTGGTACAGGGCTGAATGCTCTGTTGACTCTGGCCGAAGTGTACCGGAACCGGGAGCTGGCTGTTGAATATTATACGATGGAGGCGTATCCTCTCCTGCCGGAAGTAATAAAGCAATTGAATTATAGTGAGCAATTGGAGGGAGTACCTGCCGGTTGCTTTTCTCAGCTTCATGCTGTTCCCTGGGACCAGGCTGTTCAGATCATTCCCGGTTTCATCCTTTATAAGATGAAAGGAGATGCAAATACTCTTCCTTTTCCTGCCGGGAGAGATCTGGTTTATTATGATGAGTTTGCTCCGGAGACACAGCCGGATATCTGGAA
>JAJQES010000062.1 GCA_021201565.1 Tannerellaceae bacterium | reverse complement strand
TCCATACCCGGCGGAAGTTGGAGAAAGACCTGCAGGCAAAGAGACAGGAACAGGAAAGGCAGGAAGAAGAATATCAGAGCCGCATCCGGATGTTTACCAACTTTTCCCATGAATTACGGACTCCGCTGATGCTTATTCTTTCGCCCCTGGAAGAGATGTTACAACGGGTAGATGTGTCCCGGAGCATGAAAGAGGGACTGGAAATCGTGTATAACAATGGACAACGGCTGTTACTATTGGTAAACCAGCTGATGGATCTCCGGAAAAATCATTCCGGTAAGTTACAATTAAAAATATCCCATGGAGACTTCTATCGTTTTTTGCAGGAAATGTATATTGCTTTCAACCAGATCGCAGGCCGGAATAATGTGGTTTTCCGGTTAGAGATAGAACCGGAGCAACAGGAAAGCTGGTTTGATAAATCCATTGTTGAAAAAGTACTATTCAATCTGCTTTCCAATGCCTTCAAATATACCGCTTCCGGTGAATCTGTGCTGTTGGGACTTCACTATTATACGCCGGACGAACTGGAAAAAAAATATCCGGGTCAATGCCGTGAGGTATTCGCCGGACAGAAATATGTCCTCCTGACAGTTGCGGACGGAGGAAAAGGAATTACGGAAGAAGATAAAAAACATATTTTCCATCCGTTCTACCAGGGAAAACAGGACACGGTCCGCGAAACGACCGGAACCGGTATCGGGCTGAGTTTTGTGTATTCAATGGTCCGGCTGCATGGAGGCTGGGTATGGGTAGAGGATAACCAACCCAAAGGAACTGTTTTCAAAGTCATTTTACCGGTAGACAAACAGGCGTTTTCACCGGAAATAATTCAGCTAAGCGCAGAACTTCCGGACAGGAGGCCGGAAATCGCCGCAGACACTCCCCTAATCAGTTCTCTAACGTTTTCCCGGCCGTATTCGGTGGTGCTGGCTGAGGATAATCCGGAGACCCGCAGCTACCTGAAACGGGTCCTGGCACCTTATGTAAATGTGCTGGAAGCTGCTGACGGGGCGGAGGCCTGGGAACTGGTCAGGAATCACTTACCGGACCTGGTGGTCAGTGACGTGATGATGCCTGAAATGGATGGACTGCAATTGTGTTCCCATATAAAAGAAGATTTGACAACGGGGCATATCCCGGTGGTGATTATTACGGCCCGCTCCATGTTGATCCATATTAAAGAAGGATTTAGTTGCGGTGCGGATGAGTATATTGTCAAACCCTTCCGGATAGATCTTCTTATACATCGCATCCACAATCTGCTCGAATCCAGGGAACGGCTGAAAGAATTGTATGGTAAAAAGTTTTCGCTGGCTTCCATGGGCATCGAAACCTCTTCCGGTGACGACCGCTTTATGCAGAAATTCTTTGAAGTGATTGAAACCCATATTTCCAATCCGGAACTCAATGTGGAACTTCTTTGTAATGAGATAGGGATAAGCCGTGCCAACCTGTACCGCAAATTAAAAGCCCTGACCGAACTATCCCCGGTGGATCTGATCCGTAACAAACGGTTGGAGATTGCCGGACGCATGTTACTGGAGACCTCACTGAATGTAGCCGAAATATCCGCCCATGTAGGATTCAGTTCCCAGAGTTATTTTGCCACCTGTTTTAAAACCCTCTACGGAATGACTCCCAAAGAGTATATCCAATCCCGCGGATGAGATAGGATAGATTATAAAATACTCCAAAACATCTTTTTAAACAGGTTGGAACAAATTTAAAAACAAAAGAGATAATTTTTGAAAAGGAGACGCCGGGATCCTTTTATGTTTGTGGCAGAATGAAAAACATTCCTGGACGTTGTTAAATTTAAACTTTTGAATTTATGAGAATCACAAGCATGAAAAGGTATGCATCGTGTATCTTATTCTTTTTATCTGCACAAGTAGCGGTGTTGCCGGTCCTGGCCACAGAAAACACTCCTCTTCCGGTTGTTCAGCAACGCGCCGGCGTAAAAGGCGTTGTAAAAGATTCCACAGGCGAGCCACTCTATGGAGTGAACGTAGTGGTAAAAGGTACCTCTACCGGTATCATCACAGATCTGGACGGCGAATTTACGTTGGATGCGCCGGACGGAAGTATATTAGTTGTGAGTTATATCGGATTTAAACCGCAGGAAGTTCTGGTAAGGGAAGGACAAGTCCTGGCCATTACTTTGCTGGAGGACATCGAAGCCCTGGATGAAGTTGTTGTGGTAGGATACGGTACACAGAAAAGAAGTGACGTAACCGGATCATTAGCCTCCGTAAAAGGAGATGAGTTAAGTAAATTATCCACTTCCCGTGTGGACCAGGCCTTGCAGGGACAATTATCGGGAGTGTTGGTCCAGAACAGTGTGGCAGCCCCGGGGGAAGGACTCCGGATCGTTATCCGGGGAGGGAATTCTTTATCCGGAGATAATAGTCCGTTGATCGTAATAGATGGAGTACTGGGTGGTGATCTGACAATGATTGACCCCAATGACATCGTCTCCATCGAAGTATTGAAAGATGCCTCTTCTACCTCTATATATGGTTCACGGGGAGCGAATGGAGTGATTATGGTAACTACTAAACGGGGGAGTTCCGGGAAACCGGCCGTCTCGTATAGCGGGTATTTTACCTTGTCACAGGTTGCTAAAAAGCTTGATTTATTAAATGGTGCCGATTCATGGGCTATGATTAAATCCACGATGGATGATTCAAATTATGCATTAACAATGCCGGATTGGTTTGATCCCAATCATCTGAATAATACGGACTGGCAGGATGAAATCTTCAGGAACGCATTTATGACAGGTCATTCCCTGTCGGTTGCCGGAGGCTCCGAAACAAACCGGTATAATATTTCCGGTAACTTTATGAGTCAGGAGGGAGTGATCAAACAATCCGATTACAACCGCGCCGGTATCCGTGCCAATATTGAGCAGGACCTGAGTAAAAACTTTAAGATCGGAGTATTGTTAAATGCTAACCGGGCAAAATCCTCCTCTGCCACTATCAATCAGGCAAACGGTTCTGATGGAGGGGGTGTTACATTTGCTGCTATAGCAATGGGACCTTTGGTTCCCGTGTATGATGCGGACGGGAATTATAGTAGCTCTTTACGATCAGGTGCCCAGCTAAATAATCCGGTAGCTATGTTGAATGATAAAATGGTTGATAAAACCTTTAACTATTTTCAGGGTACCGCTTTTGCCGAATGGCAGGTGATCAAAGGTCTGAAACTGCGTACCAGCTGGACCTATACCAACTTTAACAGAAAAGAAAAATCTTTTGTTTCAGGCCAGAATCTGTTAGAAGCCAAAGGAGTCGGATCTGCTAATATTGGTGATTATGAGACTTCCAACTGGTTAACGGAAAATACCATTACCTATGACAAAACATTTAATAATAAACATTCCCTGAATATTGTTGCCGGTTTTACAGCTGAAGCAACAGATTATTTCAGTAACTCCAATACGGCAAAAGGATTTGATATTGAGTCTCTGGGCTATTATAATACAAGTCTGGCCGACAAAAGTAATCTGACAATTACAAGTGGTGGAAATCACTCGGCGATTGCTTCTTTCCTCGGCCGCGTGAATTATGGGTATATGGGTAAATACCTTCTTTCGGTTAGTTTTCGCGCGGATGGAGCTTCTAAGTTTGCCAAAAACAATAAATGGGGTTATTTCCCGTCTGTCGCTGCCGGATGGCGCATTAGTGAAGAAGAGTTTATGAAAGATGTGGAATGGTTACATAACCTGAAGATCCGGGGTAGTTACGGGGAAACAGGTAGCCAGGCACTTTCGGCTTATCAATCCCTGGCTAACTTCAGTACGACTTCTTACATCTTAAACCAGAATTCGGCAGTCGCGTTGATTCCCGGCCGTGTACCGAATCCGGACCTGAAATGGGAAACTACGCGCCAGACAGATATAGGGCTGGACCTCGGATTGTTTGCCGGACGGTTGAATGTGGTGGTGGACTATTATTATAAGAAAACCATTGATCTGTTATACGACAAAAGACTTCCTAACTATACCGGTTATACTTCTCAGATCCAGAATATTGGTAGTATCCGGAATAAAGGATGGGAACTGTCTGTTAATTCTGTCAATCTGAATGGCGCCTTTAAGTGGTCTACCAACTTAAATATCTCGTTCAACCGGGATAAAGTATTGGACCTGGGCGATGATGACTATTTCTATACAGACGGTTCCGGAGGAGCATTAGGGTCTGACTTTAAAGAGTCTACCCGTATTGAGGTAGGACAGTCTATGGGTAATTTTTACGGATATGTCTTTGACGGGATTTTCCAGAACCAGGCTGAAGCAGACGCATTGATCAGTTCTACCAGTGTACCCGGAGGTGTTAAATTCAAAGATCTGGATAAGGATGGAGAAATTACGCAGGCAGACCGGACTGTTATCGGAAATGCAAATCCTAAGTTTGTCTATGGTATCACCAATGATTTCTCTTACAAGAATTTTGATCTTAGCTTCCTGTTACAGGGAACTTACGGAAATGATATTATGAACCTGATGCGGGCGTATTTTGATGAAGTGCCCAGCAAATCCGGCCGGAATCCCGGTGGTGCTATGTTTGCCCGCGTAAAAGATGCCTGGACAGGGGAAAGAACATCCAATACCCAGCAGGCGGCCAATCAATCGGCAGGAACTATTTCCGACCGTTTTGTGGAAGATGGATCTTATCTTCGTTTGAAAAACCTGACATTGGGATATACCCTTCCGAATGATCTTACCTCTAAATGGAAAATATCAAGATTAAGAATTTACATAAGTGGGCAGAATCTGTTTACTATTACCGGATACAGTGGGTATGACCCGGAAGTAAGTTCACACTCCGGTAGTTCTACTAAAAGGACAGCAAATACAGCTTTGGGATATGATATGGGAAGTTATCCGGCTGCCCGCTCATATACATTAGGGTTAAATCTTACATTTTAAATAATCCGAAAATCGTATAAATATGAAAACATATATCAATCAAATAACAATAACCTTAGTGGCGGTATTAGTGCTGTTCACCGGTTGTGAATCTTTCCTTTCCGAGACCCCGAAAGATTTTCTTTCACCGGAAAATTTACCCAATACAGAGGAAGAATGTAATATGTTATTGTTAGGAACAATGACCTATTGGAGATCCAACGATTATGAACGGGCTGCCGATTTTCTGGTAGAATGTTCAACAGATGCGATTGTAAATGGTACTGCCGGAAATGTGATGCGTGAAGCGATCGAATATATGACCTGGGAATCAAACAATGAATTCATAGGAAAAGCCTGGGCACAGTTCTATAAATGTATCAACGCATCTAACATTATGATCCAGAAAGTTCCGCTGGCATCCGGAGTACCGGAGGAGAAAAAAGAGATATATGTGGCGGCGGCCCGTTACATGCGGGCGATGTCCTATTTCTATCTGGTTCGCCTGTTTAATGATGTCATCTATATGGATGAACCGGTAGCTGATTTTACCAGTGCCAATAATCTCGAAAAAACAGCAGCTGTTGAGATTTATAAGAAAATTGTAGAGGATCTGGAATATGCCGAAACGTATCTGCCTGTTAAATGGGACACTGGTACGGAACGTCCGACCAGAGCCGCTGCCAAATCCTTACTGGCCTGGGTCTATATTACCATGGCAGGTGACCAGGTAAAGGACTCCTCTATGTGGGCGAAAGCTGCGGCCAAAGCCAAAGAGGTAATAGATAATAAAACGGCGTATGGAATTGAACTGGAAACTAATTTTGCTGATCTGTGGCTGGTGGCCAACCGTTTCAATAAAGAAAGCATTTTTGCGATCAATTTCGTAGATGGGTTAGGAGATAACCAGGCAACCGTGGAATACCGTCCCCTGAATGTCGGTACAGAAACCGGCTGGGCTATGCTTCCTTCCAGTTTCTATTTTATGGATAAATTCGATGATAATGACAAGAGAAAAAAAGGGACTTTCCTGACGGAGATTGTAAGTGAAATTGACAATAAAACTTATACGGTAGAAGATTTTGGACATCCTGTCCCTCACTCTGCAAAATGGTTTGACGCGGGACGTGCGGATTTCTCACAACGTAACAGACGGACGGATGCATATATCCCTATTATACGCTATGCGTATGTATTGTTGATCTATGCGGAAGCAGAAAATGAAGCCAATGGCCCGGCAAATGCGTACGGGGCAGTGAATTTGCTGAGAGAACGGGCCGGTATGCCCCCTTTGAGCGGATTATCCAAAGACCAGTTCCGGGAAGCCATTCAAAAAGAGTGGACATACGAAACCACACACGAACGATTGTATCGTTTCAACCTGGTCCGTTGGGGAACATACGTGTCGACCATGAAAGACTTTTTCCAGGTACACTATCCGGATAAAGTAGGGAACGTAACAGATAGCAAATTATATTTCCCTTATCCGCTGGATGATATGCTGATAAACCCGAATCTATAAAATAAAAACAGGTCTGAAAAGCTTTTTGGATATGAAAAATGTATATATATGCTTTTTGCTGGTTTTGTTTGTTTCCTGCCAACAGGCAGGTGAGGATATCGTAGAAGCTAATTTTGAGTTTGCTGGTACACAGTTACGGCATGCGCTTGATGAAATTGACCGGGCGAGAGAACAGGAGTCCGCCGAAGACCGTGCCCGGCGTGAACAACGCAACCAGGGACCTCTGGCTAATCCGCGCACTATTGAAACGGATGGCTCGTTGCAGCTGGTGGTATCCCGCGACTGGACCAGTGGTTTTTTCCCGGGTGAATTGTGGTATATGTATGAATATACACAGGACCCGTTCTGGAAAGAAAAAGCACAGCAGCAAACCGCTTTGATTGAGAGAGAAAAATACAATGGCGGTACACATGATATGGGCTTTAAAATGTATTGCAGCTTTGGGAATGGATACCGGCTGACCGGAGACGCTTCCTACCGGGACGATTTAATCCAGTCCGCCTATACGCTCATTACCCGTTATAATGAAACAGTTGGTTCCATTCGTTCCTGGGATCACAACTCAGATAAGTGGCAATTCCCCGTGATCATTGATAATATGATGAATCTGGAATTATTATTCTGGGCAGCCCGTGAGACCGGTGACCGCCGGTTTTATGAGATAGCCGTTCAGCATGCGCGGACCACCCTGGCCAATCATTTCCGGGAGGATAATAGCTCTTATCATGTCATAGATTATGATCCAGTCACCGGAGCCGTACTCCATAAACATACCCATCAGGGATATGCGCATACATCCGCCTGGTCCCGGGGGCAGGCGTGGGGATTGTATGGATATACCATGTGTTACCGCGAAACCGGGTTACCGGAGTTTCTGGAACAGGCCAAAAAGATCAGTGAGTATATCTTTACCAATCCGGCTCTGCCGGATGACCTGATCCCTTACTGGGATTTTCAGGCTCCCGCTATCCCCGACGAACCCCGCGATGTCTCCGCGGCCACAGTGACGGCCTCTGCCTTATATGAATTAAGTATGTATGATCCTGCGAACCAGCATCTCCATCTGTCCCGTGCGGATAAAATCCTGGAAAACCTCACCCACTCTTACCGTGCGACTCCCGGGGAAGACAGAGGATTTCTTTTACTGCACAGTACCGGTTCAAAAGCGCATAACTCAGAAGTGGATGTGCCCCTCGTATATGCCGACTACTATTTTCTGGAAGCCTTACTGAGAAAGGATAATCTGAAGAAAAACGATACAGCTCTTCTCAATTAATTCAGGAGGTATATGAGAATCAGGATCATTTATTTTTTAGCCGCTCTTTTTTTCGTACCCACTATACAGGCTCAATCTCTCTGGAATAAAAACCAGCTGGAAGCTGTGAGGAAATCGCTTTCCTCCGGACAGCCTCAATATCTGCCGGCTTATGAAGCCCTGTTGGCCGACGCGGAAAAAATCATGCGCAAAGAGCCTGTCAGTGTCATGATGAAAGAGAAAACACCGGCAAGTGGCGACAAGCATGACTACATGAGCCAGGCACGCTATTACTGGCCTGACCCGGCAAAACCGGATGGCCTGCCCTATATCAGCAGAGATGGTGAAAGTAATCCGGAACTGGAGAAATTAGACCGTCCGAAATTAGGCGAAATGGCAAATGCGGTGATGGATCTGACATTGGCCTGGTATTTCAGTGGAGACGAAAAGTACGCTCACAGAGCGGTTGAATGGCTCCGGACCTGGTTTATAAATGAAGAGACCCGGAAGAATCCGAACATGAATTATGCCCAGATGATCCCCGGGCATAACGGAGGAAAAGGAAGAGGGATCGGGATTATAGACGCTTACTCCTATACCGGGATGCTGGACGCGGTCCGGCTGCTCGAAGGCTCCGCGGCCTATACGTTACAGGATGATACCTGTATGAAAAACTGGTTTACACAATTTCTGGATTGGTTATTAACCAGTCCATTGGGAGTGGATGAAAGCAACCAGAAAAATAATCATGCGGTTGCTTATGATGAACAGGTCATACTCTATGCGTTATATACCGGGAACCGGGAAATAGCTCTGCAATATCTGCAGGAATTCCCGCAAAAAAGGATCTATACCCAGATTATGCCCGATGGTAGCCAGCCGGCAGAACTAAGGCGGACATTGGCATTCGGCTATTCGGAATACAATCTGAAACATTTCATCGAGATTGTGCTGGTCGGACAAAAAGAGGGGGTGTATCTGGAACAGGCTGTTTCGGAAGATGGAAGAAGCATTTTTAAAGCCTTTGACTTCCTGATCCCATATATAGGAAAGGATGTCACAGCCTGGCCTTATCAGCAGATCAGCGAATGGGATTATAAGCAGCAGGAACTGTGTAAAGACATTTATATGGCCTGGTTGTCGGACCCTTCCCGGGAAGACTATTTGGAAGTCTATCAAACCTTTAATAAATTAACTCCGGAAGACCGGTTCAATCTGCTATTTATTCAACCGGAAAAATAGACGGGTAGAGGCCGGTTATAAAACCTGAAAACATGATAAAAAAATTGCTCATACTTTGTATTTTACCCCTTTTCGGATTTTATACCGAAGGGAAGATCCCGGTACAGGAGAAAATACGCCTGACGGATCACTGGGAATATCTCCGGGGAGACCTGGGTGGGATCTGGGAAGCCGTACGGCCGGCTCAACCCGGAAGTCCTGAGACCGTTCCCCTCTGGCAGCCGGTCACTTTGCCGCATTGCTTTAATGCGGAGGATGCCGTGGACCCGGACCTGAATTATTACCAGGGACCGGGATGGTATAAAACCTTTCTGGAACTTAATAACCCTTATCCCGGAGGACGGATCAAACTGGACTTTGAAGGAGCCGGACAAAAAACAGAGGTGTATATTTATACTACCCTTGCCGGTAGCCACGTGGGAGGGTATGATGAATGGACAGTCGATATTACGGAGGCGGTAGAGGCATTTATGAAAGACGAAAAGGCAGTCGCCCGGTTTAAAGGGAAAATCCCCCTTTCCATCCGGTGTGATAATAGCCGTGATGTGGAAATGATACCTTCTGATCTCTCTGATTTTAATGTATATGGTGGCCTTTACCGGTATGTCAACCTGGTCTATCTGCCTAAAGTATCCCTGGATATGCTGCATCTGGACCCTGTACTTACAGCTGACCGGAAGCGCGGACAGTTAAAAATCAATGCCCTTTTCTACAATCCGGAAGATGTCAGAACCGCGGATGTATCGTTTACCATATATGACCCTGCGGGAAAAGTTGTCCATACACAGAATGATCTTTCCCTGTTACCGCTGGGCAACCAGCAGATCGCAGATATAGAAGTCCGGAATCCGGTTTTGTGGGATGTGGATGCTCCCCATTTATATACCTGTGAAATTTCAGTGACGGCAGAAGGGCAGACCCTGACTGCGAAAGAGACATTCGGATTCCGTCAGTTTGAGTTCAGGGAAAAAGGGCCTTTCTTCCTGAATGGACGCCGGCTGTTGCTCCGGGGAACCCACCGCCATGAGGATCATGCCGGGGTAGGGGCCGCTATGACGGAAGAGATGATGCGCACGGAAATGGAGATGATGAAAGAGATGGGAGTGAATTTTATCCGTCTCGGTCATTACCAGCAATCCGGTATTATTCTCAGCCTGTGTGATGAATTAGGGATTTTGGTCTGGGAGGAGATCCCCTGGTGCCGTGGTGGTTTAGGAGGAGATGTGTATAAAGAACAGGCCCGCCGCATGCTAACCAATATGATCGCCCAGCATCGTAACCATCCCTCTGTAATTATCTGGGGGTTAGGGAATGAAAATGACTGGCCGAATGATTTTACCACCTTCGACCAGCATGCCATCCGGGGATTTATGAAAGAATTACATGATCTGGCCCACCGGTTGGATGATTCCCGGAAAACTGCCATTCGCCGGTGTGCTTTTTGCAGTGATATTGTAGATGTCTATTCACCCTCTATCTGGGCCGGCTGGTACCGGGGCGTATTTACCGATTATAAAGACGCTTCGTACGAAGAAATGCAGAAAGTAAACCATTTCCTGCATGTGGAGTGGGGAGGGGATAGCCATGCCCGGCGTCATACGGAAAATTCCATACATAAATTGCAGAATGTCACTTCCGGAGGAGCTGAAGCCGATGAACGCGCCGGCGATGCCACCATGTACGGAGGAATCCCACGGGCCTCCCGGGATGGAGATTGGTCGGAAAGCTACATCCTCCGTCTGATTGACTGGCATCTGAAAGAACAGGAAACCATGCCCTGGCTGACCGGAGCCGCTTACTGGCCCTTTAAAGATTTTTCCACTCCCGTACGTCCGGAGAATCCGGTTCCGTATGTGAACCAGAAAGGGGTGGTCGAAAGGGACTTTACCAAAAAAGAGAGTTTCTATGTCTTCCAGTCTTACTGGACAGAAGAACCGATGGTCCATATTTACGGCCATAGCTGGCCGGTACGCTGGGGAGAACCGGAAGAGCCCAAAGAGATTCTTGTCTACTCCAACTGTGACCAGGTTGAACTCTTTGTCAATGGAGTGAGCCAGGGAATAAAAAAACGGAACAGCCAGGATTTCCCGGCAGCCGGCTTCCATTGGAACGTTGTGTTACAGGAGGGAATGAATGAGATTAAAGCCATAGCCCGGAAAGGGAAAACGGAAATAACAGACCGGATCACACAGGAATACCAGACAGCTGTCTGGGGAACAGAAGCCTCATTAAATGTACGTATAATTGAAAAAGAAGAGGATGGCGTCTGGGTAGAAGCCCAATTCACAGATGAAAAAGGAGTTCGTTGCCTGGATTCCAGGAAGTATATAGAGTTTGAACTGGCCGGAGACGGACATTTGGTTCAAAACCAGGGTACTTCCCGGGGAAGCCGCCGGTTGCAGGCCTACAACGGACGCGCTCTCATCAGGGTCCAGACCAACCACGGCAAAAACATCTTAGCCGTCAAAGCCGGAAACCTTCCCACAGTTTTCATAGAACTGTAAAAACAGACCCTGTCCCCGGACTTGATCCGGGGACAGGTCTGTTTTTCATTAAAGCCACTCTTTCATAAAGCCATCCATCTCTTCCGCATGAGCCTCCAGGCTTTGCAGGAGTTTGAATTGGGCTTTTGTGCGTTGCAGGTTGTGTTCCGGATGATGGATCTTATAATAGGTGTCCCCATTGATATAATCCGTCAGGAAACGCACGGTCTGCATATACGTCAATAACCGGCCGCCATACGGTAACAGCTGGATCTCTGCCGGGGTCAGGAACGATTTAGCCGTTTCCATATACCCACGGGTATATGCCTGGAATATCTCCATGTTGACATTCACATTGTCCAGGTTCTCATCGTCTTCCGCACCGGTATTGGCACCTGTCCGGATAAAGTCCCCGATATCAGACAAGACAAAACCCGGCATCACCGTATCCAGGTCAATCACACACAACACCTTGCCGTCTTCGTCAAACAGGATATTGTTCACCTTTGTATCACAATGGTTGGTCCGTTTTTTCAGGGTGCCTGCCCGGTACATCTCTTCCTGGATACACATCGCTTTGGCACGGCTTTCAATTTCATCCACCAGTTCTTTTACCTCTTCCAGGCGTCCGGCGGCATTTGCTTCGATCGCATCATGGAATTGTTGCAGCCGGAATTCCATATTATGGAAATTAGGGATCGTTTCGCCCAATGCTCCTTCCGGCAGGTCAGACAGCATCGACTGGAATTCACCGAAGGCTTTACCCGCCTCATACGAAAATTCAGGATTGACTTCCTCAAAACTCTGGCAGCGTGGGATCAGCAGGCAAACACGCCAGTAACTATCCCCGTCAAAATAATAGAGTTTCCCCTCTTTGGTCGGTAAAAACGTCAGGACTTTGCGGTCAATATCCGGTTCCCCTTTGGCCTCCAGTTTCTTACGGATATGAGTCGTAACCGTATGAATATTGTTCTGGAGCATATCCACATTGGTGAATATATGATGGTTAATACGTTGCAGGATATATTTCGCTTCTCCGGTATCCGTTGTTACTTTCAACGTATCGTTGATATGTCCGTTACCAAAAGGCTCTGCGGAAATGGGTTTGTCAGACAGACAAAACTGATCTAAAATAGCAAGTAATAGTTCTTGTGTTTTCATTTTTATATGGCATTGTTAAATAATTGACAATTGATCATTGACAAGAGATCAGGCATCCCTTCCCTGTCATTTCTCAGTTAACCAAACAAAGATATAAAATTTTATTAGCAGCAGGGAAAAAAATCTCTTATTCGTATAGTTCTCCTTTCAATAAAACGTATATCATTGGAAGTATGGAATTTGTTTTATTATCATTCTGTATCCTTTACCGGGATAATTGATAATATCTATTTCATTTATACAGACTAACTCTTTTTTTAAGCGTGAGATACAAGTGCGTATTGCATCATTGGTGCGTATTTCGTTAGCCCATAATTCTTTGTGAATGTCTTCAAATGATAGGGTATAATCCGGAGCTTGAATAAAAGCGAGAAAAAGATCCCGGGATTTTCCTTTTAAAAGAAGAGTTGAATCAGGAGTGTATAAAATATCGGAAGTTTTATCAAATCTGAGTTGTTCATTTAAAATGACGAACCGGGCAGAACTTTCTTTATTTGAATTCGCTTCTGTATTTTCCGGATAAATAATATTAGAATTTAAAGTTTTTAAAATAGTTGTATATACTTTTTTATAGCGATAGATAGAAAATGAAATAATTAAAATCAGCAAAATCAACCACCCACTTAATATGCACCATTGATAGAAAGATATTTTTTTTAGAAGTAAATAGTTAGGTAAACCAACAAAACATTGCAATGCGATCTCATTTCCTACTCCAACACATATTGGTAAGTCATATAAAGGAGTTAATTTATTTACAGGATAAAAAGTATAAGTAGAATCTTCATTGAAATGATCTATGTATAGTAAAGATGTTTTAATTCTCAAATTATTTTTCTCTAATTGTTGATTATAAGTAGAGATCATTGAAT
>JAJQES010000338.1:28110-49713 GCA_021201565.1 Tannerellaceae bacterium | reverse complement strand
CTATCTGATTATAACTATGCAAATATATTATTTTTCAGCACATACAGGCTATACAATCCTCAAAAATAATCCCTGCCCCTATCCAGGGATGGGATTTTTTACTTTTTTATCCCTATCTTCGCCCTTTTATTAGAAAGTGTTTGTGATATAATTATTCATTTATACAAGTCAATGATGTACTGGATCTATTTAATTCTGGCCGGTCTGTCTGAGATCGTCTGGGCGTATGGCCTGAAATTGAGCCACGGTTTTACCGAACCGGTATGGAGCGCTATTACTGTTTTTTTTATGTTTATCAGTTTTTTCCTTTTTGCGAAAGCCATGAAAGCTATTTCCATCGGAACTGCGTATGCGGTTTTTACCGGAATCGGTGCTGCCGGGACAGCGGTGGTGGGTATCCTCTTTCTGGGTGAAGAGATCAATATTTTGAAAACGCTCTCTTTATTTGTCCTGATTGCCGGGATCACCGGGTTGAAACTGATAGGGGAAGGAAAAAACAGGAAGGAGGAAAAAATATGCTAAGCTGGATTCTACTTCTGGCCGGAGGTTGTTGCGAAGTGGGTTTCGTTGCTATGATGAAACTTTCAGAGGGATTCCGGATACTCAGATATACGTTGTTAACCCTTTTGTTTATGGGACTCAGTTTCTATACTCTTTCTCTTGCCCTGAAGGTTATTCCCATTGGTGTCGGCTACGCGGTCTGGGCAGGTATTGGCGCTATTGGAAGCGTTCTGACCGGGATGATCTTTTTCCATGAATCAAGAGATATACGAAAACTGTTTTTTGTCTTTCTGATCATTGCCGGTATTGTAGGACTTAAATTATCTACCCCCTGAAACAATATCCCCTTATTCTTTTTTATATACCTGAAAACAGTAAAAATACAGGTATATGACAATTGATCAATTGGAAAAGCTTGCGGACCAGTTATCCCAAAAAGAGGATGAAGGGAAACGATGGATGGCGGATGCTATCCGGAACCGGATCAAGAATAATGATCCCCGGGTACAACAACTACTGAATTACAGGAACAGTGAAGAGTTAATCCGGTCCATGGGGGAGCAATTCGACGAGCTGAATGACGATGACCATTATAAAGACGATGACTACCGGTAAATTCCGGTAGTCTCTTATACAAATCATGTGAACAACCCGGCACTCAGACTGCCGATGTGTTCATAGATGCCACTCAGGAAACCAATGACAAGAATCCCTATCCCACAGATCAACAGGCTGGTCTTATTATATTGGTCTGTACTCCAGGCTTCCCGGAGGGATTCGTCCGGCTCACGGATAAACATTGCTTTAATGATCAGCAGATAATAGTAGAGAGAAACGACCGTATTGATCAATGCGATAAATACCAGCAGATACTCACCGCGTTCTGCTATGGAAGCAAAAATAAAGAACTTACTGAAAAAGCCGGCGAACGGAGGGATACCTGCCAGGGAGAATACTGCTATCATCATCACAAATGCCCAGACCGGATTGGTTTTATAGAGACCGTTATAAGCCGCGATATCTGTCCGTTGGGTACGGTTTTCCAATGCTGTGATCACTCCAAAGACAGCCAGATTAGAGAACAGATAGATTAGGATAAAATAGACGGTGGCTGTCATCCCCTGCGCTGTTCCCGGCATGACACCCAACAGGATATATCCGGCCTGTGAAATGGAAGAAAAGGTAAAGAACCGTTTCATGTCTTTTTGCCGCAGGGCAAACAGGTTCCCTATCATAATCGTAATCACAGAAAGCCCCCACAACATGGGATACCATACCTGTTCCATCGCTCCAAATACATGGTAAAGAGTAAATAACAGGACAAAGCAGGCAGCTCCTTTGGATACGACTGACAGGTAAGCTGTCACCGGAGTCGGTGCACCTTCATACACATCTGCAGTCCACAGATGAAAGGGTACGATTGAAATCTTGAAAGCCAGGCCTGCAAAGAAAAAGACAAAGCCCAGGATGGTCATTGGATCTATCATCAACTGTTGGCCCAGGTCATCAAAATACATAGTTCCCATAGCTCCATACAGATAGGAAAGACCAAACATCATGATCCCGGAGGACAAAGCTGTCATCAGGATATACTTGGCTCCTGCTTCTGCCGGATGTTCTTCATATTTATTATACGCTGCCAGGAAAGCGACCGGCAGGGAAGCGATTTCGATGCCAATATAAAGGAGCATAAAGTTACCGGCGGAGATCATCAGGTACATACCTAACAGGGTAGCCAGGGTAATGATATAAAACTCTCCTTCCCGTATCCGCAGTTTCGGTGTCCGTAACCATTCACCGGCCTGCATCAGCACTAATAAGGTGGCCACATTCAGCAGATTTTTCATAAATACGGTCATGGTACTGCTGATAAACATGCCTCCAAACGCGACACCGGCGGCACCAGAGAAAAAGCCGCCAATGGTATGAATACCGAACAACCCACAGGCGATCAGCCGGAACCACCGCATGGATGCTTCTGTTCCGAATATGTCATATACCAGCAGGATCAGGAATACCAGCATGAGGCCGGCCTCCTGTTGTAATATCATAAAGTTACTGTAATCTATCATGCTATTGCTTTTATAGTTTCCATAATTCAATAAGCGGTTGCAAACTATTCATGATCATCTGCGAAGCTGCCGAAGGCCATACCCCTAACAGGACAATGCAGGCTATCAGGCAAACTGCTGATACCTTTTCATACCAGGCCGCGTCCGTCAGACTCAAATGGTGTTCATTCACAAGCGGTCCATACAATATTTTTCCGATGGTTCGCAGGATATATACCGCGGTAATTACGATCGAACAGGTAGCGACAAAGGTCCATACCCGGTGAAACAGATCCGGATGCCGGAAGGAACCGACAAATATGGTCATTTCTGCTACAAACCCACTCAATCCGGGTAAGCCCAGCGAAGCAAGCCCGGCAATTACATAACAAACAGCTGCGAAGGGCATCACCCTCATCAAGCCCCCCATTTCACGGATGTCCCGTGTATGAGTACGGCCATAGATCAATCCGATCAGGGCAAAGAAAAGGGCTGTCATTAGTCCGTGGGATAACATTTGCAATACGGCTCCTGTCATAGCTGTCCGGTTTAACATCAGGATAGCGAAAAGCACCAGTCCACAATGGCTTACTGAGGAATAGGCGTTTATATATTTGAGGTCTGTCTGCACCACTGCGCTAAACGCACCATACACCACACTGATGCCCGTCAGGATCAAAAAGATCCAAGATAACTCCTGTGCTGCTTCCGGCATCAGACAGATAGCTACCCGGAAACAACCGTATCCACCCAGTTTCATTAAGACACCGGCATGGAGCATGGAAACGGCCGTTGGGGCAGACGCATGTCCGTCGGGCGACCAGGTATGAAAGGGAAAGAGAGCACCCAGCACGCCAAACCCCAGAAATGTAACCGGAAATATCCAGTATTGGTGCATCAGGGGAATAGGAATTCCGGCCAGTTCCGGCAGATTCATAGTACTCTGCCCGGATGTAAAATAAATACCTAAAATCCCTGTCAGGAGGAAAGCGGATCCTCCCATCAGCATCAATGTCAGTTTCATGGCCGAATATTCCTTTGGACCGGTTCCCCATACGCCGATTAACAGATACATCGGGATCAATGCGACTTCATAAAACAGGAACATGGTAAACAGGTCCAGCGAAATAAAGAAGCCAAAGACTCCGATAGCCAGCATACAATACCACATAAAATATTCCCGTGGCATGTGCCAGGACGAAAATACACCGGTAAAGACAATGATAGCCGAAAGCAGGATCATCAGGACTGAAATACCGTCCACTCCTACCGTATAGTGGATATGAAGGGAGGCATACCAGACTGTATCAGCTACAAACAGCATTTCTCCTGCCGGATGGTCATTAGTTAAAAATAACCCGGTCACTACACATGCCATGATCAACAGCAGCGAAGCTCCTCCCACCATCACTGTCCGGATGCTCTTCATCCCTTTGCAAAAAAAGAGGGCCAGCAGCATTACAAACGGGATGATTACAAATGAAGATAATATATTCATAGTCTCTTATTTTCTAAGAATTAATAAAAGAATGCCCATAATGTCAGGAGCAGGGTACTGACAATAAATACAAACGCATAGAACTGGACTTTTCCGGACTGGAGCCCTTTAATGGCTCCGGCCAGTTTCACCGTTCCCCGGCCGAGCCCATCAAACGAAGCGTCTATTACATGTTTGTCAAACCAGGCAACCGGGGTGGCAATACACCGGAAAATGATCTTTTTCGTAATAAACAACCACACCTGGTCCAGATAGAACTTATGGTAAGCGGCTGTATACACCCCATGCAGGCGGGTTGCGATCTGCGCAGGCCGGTCATTGGCTTTCCGGTACAGGAAACGTGCACAACCGATCCCGGCTAACGCGGCTACTACTCCGGCCAGTGCAATCATTCCTTCCGGATGGATTACTAACATACTTCCGTCACTACTTACAAACTTCCCGAAAGGAATAAAGCCTGTGACGCAGGACAGGAGGGCCAATATACCTAACGGCACAAGCATACTGACAGGGGATTCGTGAGGCGTATGTTCATACGGTCTCTCTTCACCCCGGAAAATCCGGTAGTACAACCGGAACATATAAAAGGCTGTCAGGCCGGCAATTACCCACAACAGGAAAAATAGAAATTGATCGTGATGGAAAGCTGCTGCCAGGATCTCGTCTTTACTGAAAAATCCCGAAAAAGGAGGTATTCCTGCTATGGCCAGGCAGGCAATCAGGAATGTGATATGGGTCACCGGTAAAAAGTGCCTTAACCCACCCATGCAGGACATTTCATTGCTATGTACCGCATGGATCACCGATCCGGCCCCCAGGAATAACAGGGCTTTAAAGAAGGCATGGGTAAACAGGTGGAACATAGTTGCCATATATCCCAACCCTTCATGGCCACTATATCCGGAGACACCCAATGCTACCATCATGTAAGCGATCTGGGAGATGGTGGAAAAGGCCAGTACGCGCTTGATATCTGTCTGTGTGATCGCTACTACAGCAGCAAACAGCGCAGTAAAGGCTCCCAGATAAGCAATCAGTTGTAATACACCGGGTGTGACAAAGAAATAGACGGGAAACAGACGGGCTACCAGATACACTCCCGCAACCACCATGGTGGCCGCGTGGATCAGGGCAGACACCGGAGTCGGTCCTTCCATCGCGTCCGGTAACCAGATGTGTAACGGGAACATGGCTGATTTACCGGCTCCCCCCATAAAGATAAGTGCCATCGCCCAGGAGGCGGCTGACAGTCCCATAAATGACACACCGGCCATGGAGCCGGCTACTAACGCGCCTTCTCCGGCAGTCAGAGCGGCAAAATCAAACGTTCCTGTATAATAAGATAACAGCAGGATACCGGCCAGGAAGCCCAGATCCGCAAAGCGTGTCACTATAAATGCTTTTTTTGAAGCGGCCACTGCAGCCGGTTTGGTGTAATAGAAACCGATCAGCAGATAAGAGGAGACTCCTACCAATTCCCAGAAAATATACATCTGGAAGATGTTGGGCGCAACAACCAGTCCCAGCATAGAGAAAGAAAAAAGTGACAGGAAAGCGTAGTAACGCTGAAATCCTTTTTCTCCTTTCATATATCCCAGACTGTATATATGTACCATAAGAGAGACAGTTGTGATCACTACCAGCATCATGACAGAGATGGGATCCAGTAAGATTCCCAGGTCGATATGGAGCTTATCCGTAAACCGGAGCCATTCCACTGAACAGGCCAGGATCTGTTGATAGCTCTCTTCTCCTTTTCCCACACCGGTAAAATAGTGCCAGGCTGCTGTATAGGAAAGGAGTGCCGCCGCGCTCATCCCCAGGGAACCCAGCCATCCGGCGAGTTGCCCCCGCATCCCACGTCCGCAAGAAGCCAGCAGTAGGAACATCAGTAAAGGGATCACTACTATAAGTAAAGTATATTCCATCATTGTATGTTTTCCTCTTCTTAATTTTTCATTTTATCTATATGGCGAATGTCGATATTCTCCCGTATCCTGTATATATTGATAATGATCGCAATGGCTACGGCTGTCTCTGCTGCTGAAATCGCGATCCCGAACAGGCTGAAAAACATCCCTTCCAGATGTTCCGGATAGAGATAACGGTTGAATACACTGAAATTGATTTCCACCGAGTTCAGGATCAATTCGATGGAGATCAATACGGCCAGCAGGTTTTTGCGGGTAATAAAACCGAATATCCCGACAAAAAACATCACCGAACTAACTATCAGATAATGTTCCATAGGTATCATAACCAGGCTGTTTTTATAAGTTTATTTTGTTTTTCCATACTCTCTTACCGTTTACGGGCGATCAGAATGCTCCCTATCGCACAGACCAGTAACAAAACACTGAGTGCTTCAAACGGCAGGAGATATTGATATTTATCTGTTCCCATCAGGGCAAATCCAATCTCTTTTACCGGGATCTCCTGGTCGCCTGTTACTGTTGGATTACCGTTATAGAGTACCTGGTGTTTCAGGGTAACCAGTGTCGTGACTACAATTCCTGCCAGCGCCGTCACCACTCCTGTAATGATGCGCCGTTTATCGTGTGGTTCCGTTTTATCTCCGCGGGCACTTGTAAGCAGGATCGCAAAGATGAACAGGATCAGGATCCCTCCTGCATATACCGACAACTGAACGGCTGCCAGGAAATGATAATTGAGTAGCAGATAGAGTCCTGCCGTACTGATCAGTACAAAAAGCAGGTAAGTTGCCGCACGTAACATCTTTTTAGATGTCACCGCCATCACTGAAGAGCCTATAATAATTGCTCCCAGTATATAAAAAATGATCAGGCTACCTATTGATTCCATAATTTCATTATTAGGAGTTAAGAAGCAAGAAGTTAAGAAGTAAAAATCATTCTTGCTTCTTAACTTCTTGCTTCTTAATTTCTTTATTTAATTGCATCTCCAATTTTTCTCTTGTAAAGACGGCATGTTCAAACTGATTGGTCCAGGTGATCGCTTCCTGAGGACAACTGCCGGTACACAGGCCACAGAAAATACAACTTCCCAGATCATACATATATTTGTCCAGTACCTTTTTCTCTTTGCCTGTTACCGGGTCTGTTTCTTTCCGGCTGATTACCCGGATCGTACCGTTCGGACAATTCAGTGCGCAGATTCCGCAGGCGGTACATGTATGGTGGTTCTCCGCGTCGTGCGGCATCACCAGCAGGCCCCGGAACCGTTCTCCGTATTCCTTTTTCCCCCGGTTCTCCGGATATTGTTCCGTTACCTTTGGACGCATCATATTCAGCATCGTGATATACATTCCCTGCGTCAGGCGGTATATACTAAGCAGTATTGTTTGTATGTAATGAATGACTTTCATATCCGGTTAACTACTTTAAAAGATTACTACCAGTGACATCAGGACCAGATTGACCAGGCAAATGGGCATTAATACTTTCCATTCGAGGCTTAATAACTGGTCAATCCGCAGACGTGGAAATGACCAGCGAACCCACAAAGCCAGGAAAATACAGAAGAATGTTTTCCCGAAGAACCAGATAAAGGAGGGGACCAGATCCATGACATGGTTGAACGATTCCCATCCCGGTATATGCAACGGCATCCAGCCTCCCAGGAACAGGGTTGACCCGATCGCCGCGATGATGAACATGTTCATATATTCAGCCAGGTAAAAGAAACCAAATTGTATCCCGGAATATTCCGTGTGATATCCGGCTGTCAGTTCCGACTCAGCCTCCGGCAGGTCAAACGGTCCCCGGTTGGTTTCGGCATGCCCGGCAATCAGATAGGTCAGGAAAGCAATACAGGCCGGAATGTGTCCCTGGAAGATAAACCAGCGATCTGTCTGTAACGCGACAATCTCAGACACCTGCATCGTTCCGGCCAGGATCACCACCGCCAGTACGGATAATCCGGCGGAGATCTCATAACTGATCAGTTGGGCTCCACTCCGCATGGCTCCAATCATAGTATATTTACTGTTAGAGGACCAACCGGCCAACAGGATACCCACGACTCCTACTGAAGAGACTGCCAGCAAATAAAAGACGCCGACGTTAAAATCAATGGCCTGTAATCCTTTGGCAAAAGGCAGGGCTCCGAATGTACAGATCGAGCCTATAATCACTACAAACGAAGCTACACGGAACAGGAAATGGTCTGCTCGGTTTATATGGACCAGTTCTTTCAGCAAAATTTTGACCATATCGGCCACGGACTGTAACAGTCCCCATTTCCCTACCCGGTTCGGGCCGATACGGCACTGGAAAAAGGCACACACTTTACGTTCCATATAGATCAGGACCAGGGCAAGTATAGCATAGGCTATTAACAACATCAGGGCAATCAACACAAATTCCGTTGCCAGTGCCCACCCGTCACTCAGATACCTGTGCAACGTTGTGTCTATCCAATTGGTTACATTTGAAAAATCAAGCATATTTCTTATTTATCTATCTATACACGGTATCACATAATCAAGAGAGGCGCCGAGCATGATCAGGTCAGCGACTTTTGTTTTAGGTGCAATTGCTTTCAGGGCGCCTACCAACACCAGAGAAGGAGAACGAAACTTCACCCGGAACGGGGTTTTACCGCCCCGGCTGGTGATATGTACTCCAAACTGTCCCCGGGCATTTTCGACCCGTTGCAGGTATTCGCCTTCCGGCAATTTAATAATTGCTTTAGTTTTCTCCGCGTAAGGTCCTTCCGGCATGGAATCAATCAGTTGTTCTATGATCCGTAAGGACTCTTCAATCTCGTCCAGCCGGATAATATACCGGTCGAAGGTGAGACCTCCGGGACGTAACACTTCTTCAAAGTCTACCTTATCATAGGCTGCATACGGTGCTATTTTCCGGATGTCATTGTGCCAGCCGGAAGCTCTGCCCGACGGACCGGTAGCCCCTAATGAAATGGCTTCCTGTTCCGGCAGATATCCTATGCCCTCCATGCGTCCCCGGGCAATAGGGTTGCCGGTAAACAAGAGGTGATGTTCCCGCAGCATCCTGCGCATATAGGGAATGAATTCTTTTACTTTACGCTGGAAATCCGGATGAATATCCTGTGCCAGGCCGCCGATGACACTGTAATTAACCATTAAGCGGCCTCCGGCAGTCTCTTCAAAAATATCCATGATCTTTTCCCGGTCCCGCATACCGTAAACAAATGCAGTGATAGACCCCATATCCATACACATACATCCCCAGCCCAGTAAATGGGAAGCAATGCGGGTTAGTTCATCCAGAATGGTACGTACATACTGTGCACGGGGAGGAGCCTGGATTCCTAATGCCTGTTCACAACAGAGACAAACCGCATGGCGGTTGATCGTACCGGACAGGTAATCCAGCCGGTCAGCCAGGTGCAGGATCTGCGGATAGGTATATCCTTCACACATCTTTTCAATCCCCCGGTGGATATAACCGAAGTTAGGGTCTACTTTACGGATGATCTCCCCATCCAGCGAAACCCGCAGATGAAGCACTCCATGCATGGCCGGGTGCTGGGGGCCAAAGTTAACAACATACTCGTCGTGCCCGAATAGTTTATGACTCTCTTCTACCTCCTGTCCCATCTGTAATGTAAACGAAGGAACCCGTTCCATCTCTGACAAAAATTCATTCCGTTGCGGAACCGGATTGAGAATTGGGTCCGTATCATAATCTTTCCGCAATGGATGTCCCTTCCAGTCTGCCCGTAGGAAAATACGGCGCATATCCGGATGGTTCAGGAAAATAATTCCAAAGAAATCATATACTTCCCGTTCATACAGATTGGCCGATTCCCAGAGGGCATGAACCGAATCCAATTCCGGCTTTTCCCGGTCGGGGGTGTCTGTTTTCAATACCAACATAGTAGCAGGATCTTTAGAACGTGACAGATAATAGATTACTCCCAGACGGTCACCGTAGTCCATTCCAACCAGATCAAACAGATAATCAAACCCTTCATCAAACCGTAGCCAATGAGCTGTTTCATAGGATTTTTCAGCCGGCACAGTAAAGGTTAATCCATTTTTCCCTTCTTCTATCTGCCCATAGCCAAGAGTAGCCAGTTTATTTTTCATTGTCCCCATCCGGTTGGTTGTTTAAGGATTCACATTCATTTTCCGGCCAGGTTCCTTCCGGTAACCGGAAGAAATCCTGCACCTTGATCTTTCGGGACAATTGCATCATGCCATACAGCATGGCATCGGGACGAGGCGGACAACCAGGTACATATACATCTACCGGTATAATTTCATTCACTCCTTTCACTACATGATAAGAGTTTTTGAAAGGGCCGCCACCAATCGCACAACTGCCGATGGCCATTACATACTTCGGTTCTGCCATCTGGTCATACAACCGTTTCAGGACAGGTGCCATTTTATGTACGATTGTACCGCACACGAAAATTACATCTGCCTGCCGGGGACTATTCCGGGTCACTTCCCATCCAAAACGGGCGAAATCGGTACGGGCCGCCCCGACACACATAAACTCGATTCCACAACAACTGGTTGCGAAAGTGAGGGGCCAGACTGAATTGGAACGTCCCCAATTGATAAAATCGTTGATTTTCCCGACAAAAATGTTTACCCCGTTTTTACGGAGTTCATCTACATACGATTCCAGATATTCATTGTCCCTGAACTCTTCGTATTTCATATTGCGGATACGAATGTCTTTTATTTCCATTTCAATGCTCCTTTCTTCCAGGCATACGCTAATCCCAGCGTCAGAACGACCAAAAAGAATAGCACACAAAACAGTCCGCCCGGCCCCAGGTCTTTCATAATGGTGGCCCAGGGAAACAGGAGAACTGTCTCCACATCGAATACCAGGTATAGGATGGCAAACAAATAATATCCTACCCGGAACTGCATCCATGAAGTACCCCGTGTCGGGATACCGCACTCATAGGTCTGCCCTTTCTGTAAATTCCAGGAGCGCGGAGCGATCAGCCGCGCGATCAGGAGAGCAGCACCCACCAGAAACAGCGCCGTAAAAAAAACGACTAAAAATAAACTTGAATTACTCATAGACATACGCCTCCTCTACTCCCCGGAAGGGGGAGCTACATTTAGAGGATATTTAATGATTACTAAATTAAAATTGATGTATTTGCCTTCTTAAAGTACAGGTGGTTGTTTAAATGATAAAGACCTGCAATTGGCTTTGTGTAGGACTATGGGATACATGCAGATCTTTTAAATAGTGGCTTTTCGCAAAGAAATTGCTTTCCGCACGATCTAACTGAACTGTTTTTACATTCAGGTATTTAGTATGTGATTTGGCTTTTGCCTGGTCTATCATCTTCTTTACATGCATGGCAATGGAAGAAGAGGAGGCCGCCGGGGGCAATTCTCCCTCTGAAAAAACGTTGGAGGATGAATTGGATAAAATGGTACAGGGAGGTATTGCTGCAATAGTCGGTTGCGGATTATTCTTTTCAGGGGATACTTCTCTCATTGGTAGTTGTGAAAGAACCATCAAAAGCGTTCCACAGAGCAGGAAGAGCCAAAGACTATATTTGTTTTTCAACAGCATATTTTCTGTAAGACCGTGGCAAATGTACTAATAAAAACAATTCCAATGTATGCCTGATCTTTAATTTTTCTATAAAATTGATCTTTTCTATTTAGTATTCTGTTATTAAAAAGTGAAATCTTATTTTATTTCCCATACATACGGAATGTACCTTGTAAGTAGCATCCTGCTGCTTTTATTATTCTCTCCCTGGCTATTCCTGCGGGATTATTCTCCGGGCAATGAATTAAGGTACCTGAGTATTGCCGATGAAGCCCTGCGGGATAGGCATATATTTGGCTTTATGCATCAAGGCGTGTCTTACGCAGATAAACCTCCGCTATATCTCTGGTTATTGATGGGTGTAAAAAAGATCACCGGCAGTTATCCCATGGGAATAGTGAGTCTGTTCTCTATGCTTCCGGCTCTTTTTATTCTGGGGATTATGTTCAAATGGACCGCAGGACTAACCGGGAAAAAAGACGGGTTCATTGCTGTTATTCTTCTGATGACTACCGGGTTATTTGCCGGGACTGCTGTTTTTGTCCGGATGGATATGCTTATGTGCATGTTTATTGTGTTATCCCTGTATCTATTCTACCGGATCTATACCGGACAGGACGGGCGCTACCGGAAATGGGCCTTAACACTTTGCCTTTTTCTGGCTGTATTTACCAAGGGGCCGCTGGGAATTTTGTTTCCGGTCATTTCGATGCTTCTTTTTCTACTTTACAAGAAAAAAATAAACACAATCAGGCAATATCTGGACTGGCCGCAATTCCTCTTTCTGTTCTTATTGTCCGGAGTATGGTTTGGGGCAGTATGGATAGAAAAAGGAAGTGATTATCTCTATAATCTTACTTTCCACCAGACTGTGAACAGGGCGGTAGATGCGTTTCATCATAAATCACCTTTCTATTATTATGGGATAGCTATCCTTTATGCTGTTGCACCCTGGACTTTCTTTATTGGCTTTTCACTTGTTACAGGCATCCGGAAAAGATTAATAAAAGATGATATAGAGAAATTCTTTGTTATTATAGTCCTATCCCAATTTATATTGCTATCCTGTATCAGTTCCAAACTGGCTGTTTATCTGTTGCCTCTTCTTCCTTTCCTGATGTATGTATCTGTTCTGATTGTAAAGAAAAGTGGGTATACGCATTGGCTGGCAGTGAGTATATGGCTCACGGTATTACTTTTTACGATTTCATTGCCTGTCTATCTCTTTCTGATAAACCGGGTGAAGGAATTGGCTTGGTTGGAAAATATCCGGCCTTTTGTGATAACCGGTTGGCTTGTGAATTTGTTATGTAACGGATACGCTGTTTACACATTGCACACAAAAAGAGATATCCTTCATTCTGCCGGGATAATAGCAGTTGGAGTGTTACTCTTTTTATTCATTGCCGGCTGGGGCATTCCTTCTATTAATAACCGGATAGGATACAGGGAATTGAGCCGGGCCGGCATAGAATTAGCAGAGAGAAGCAGCTCTTATTTCGTTTTCGGTCTGGAGCGGCCGGAAAGCATGGATGTGTTTTTGCATGTTCCCGTACAAACTCTTTCGGTTGATGAGATCTTATCCGGTAAATACAGCGGGAATATACTTTTCATCGGAGAAAGAAGTTTAAAAGAATACCCGGAAATCCAGGCGTTCGTAACAGGAAAGACCTCTATGCGTACCGGAAAAGGAATAGCTATCCTTCTTTAAAATAAAAAGAGAAATAGAATATATGAACCAAACATCTCTCTATGACCTGTGTATTCTTGTCCCTATATATAATGAACAAGAGAATATGTACAGACTGGAAAAGGAACTGACCGGCTATTTGCAGGAAAGCAGTGTAAATGCCTGTATATTGTTTGTAAATGATGGATCGACTGACAGCAGCCTGTCTTTGATCCGTGAAATATGTGGCAGGAATGCCTCTTTCTTTTATTTGTCCCTGGCATGTAACCGGGGACTGAGCGGAGCCCTGAAAGCCGGTATAGATGTGACCAGAGCGGAATGGGTGGGCTACATAGACGCGGATTTGCAGACAGCACCCGGAGACTTCGAGCTACTCCTCCCCTACAGGAATACCCACACGATGGTGATGGGAATCCGGACCAATAGAAAAGATTCGATAGTAAAAAACATTTCTTCCCGGATAGCTAACGGTTTCCGCAGACGAATGACGGGGGATGATGCGCAGGACACCGGTTGTCCGCTAAAAATCATGCGGACAGATGCCGCCCGGAAAATTCCTCTTTTCAATGGGATGCACCGTTTTTTCCCGGCTCTTATCCAATTACAGGAAGGAACTGTTAAACAGGTTCCTGTCCGCCATTTTAAACGTATGGCAGGAACATCGAAATATCATTTTTTTAATCGTTTAACAGGCCCTTTTATGGACTGTTTTGGTTTCCGATGGATGAAAAAACGGTATATCAATTACCAGGTAAATGAACAGAATTTAGCAAACCGGTTCTAAATGAGTGATTCCTGGTTTTATCTTCTCATTGGATTACTGGCACAACTGTTTTTTTCTGCCCGTATGTTTATCCAGTGGATCAGGTCTGAAAGATCCGGTTATGTGGTTTCTCCGCTCATCTACTGGCAGCTTAGCCTGGTGGGTTCTATCCTTTTCTTTCTGTATGGATGGTTCAGAAACGATTTCGCGATATTGACCGGACAGTTTCTCTCCTATTATGTCTATATCTGGAATCTCGATGCGAAAGGATTCTGGAAAAGGATACATCTGATAATTCGTGTCTTTCTTCTCCTTTTCCCCTGTATAATACTTACCGGACTTTTAGTAAAAGGGGCCGGGCTCTATGAGAAGCTATTCACGGACTTATCACCGGGATTGATTTTGTTTGGTTGTACCGGACAGGTTCTTTTTACGCTCCGTTTCCTTTACCAATGGTGGTATTCACGACGTAAAAAGGAATCTTTACTTCCGGTGACTTTCTGGATCATGAGTATTCTGGGCGCTTCGCTCATTTTTATCTATGGATTGATAAGACATGATTTAGTACTTATTATTGGGCAGAGTGCCGGTCTGTTTACTTACGGACGGAATGTATGGATTATAAAAAAACAGAGACATGCGTATATTAATCACGGGAGTCGCGGGCTTCATCGGTTTCCATCTGGCAAGAAGACTCCTTGAAGAAACGGATTGCCAGGTAACAGGTATTGATAATTTAAACAGTTATTACGATACAAATCTGAAAACCGATCGATTGAACAGATTGGCACATACGCCGGGATATTCTAACTATGAATTCCAACAGGCAGATATAACTGATCCTGAAGTATTAACCAGGCTTTTCAGGAAAAAGAGATTTGATGTTGTTGTCCATCTGGCAGCCCAGGCCGGTGTGCGTTACTCGATCGAACATCCGCAGGCCTATGTACAGGCGAATGTAGAAGGGTTTACGAATATACTGGAGTGTTGCAGATCTTATCCGGTCAGCCATTTACTATATGCTTCCAGCTCCTCGGTGTATGGTATGTCTGCAGAGGCACCTTTTTCAGAAGAGCAACCGGTAACAAAACCGGTTAGTTTTTATGCGGCGACTAAGGTCTGTAATGAATTGATGGCACATGTCTATAGCCATCTGTACCGGTTACCTGTCACGGGTATGCGGTTCTTTACAGTTTATGGCCCATGGGGACGGCCGGATATGGCTCCGTTTCTTTTTACCAAATCTATTCTGGAAGGAAGTCCTGTTAACTTATTTAATCATGGGCATCTGTTAAGGGATTTTACGTATGTGGAAGATATTGTGGATTGTGTGATGCGCCTGATGGATGTTCCACCGGATGAACATACGGAATCTCCTTTTTATCAACTGTTCAACATAGGCAACAGTCATCCTGTCCGTTTACTGGATTTTATCCGCATCATAGAAAAAGAGACGGGATGTACAGCCCTTATCAACCGTTGTCCGATGCAACCCGGAGATGTGGTTCAAACCAGCGCGGATACCTCCCGGCTAAAAGAAAAGATCGGTTACCAGCCTACAACCTCCATTGAAAACGGATTGCGGGAGTTTGTGCATTGGTTTAAGTCGTATTATAAACAGAAATCACCCTATTCATATATTTAACATACAGAATAGGGTGCAGGATGCAAGCTTTCCAAAACTAAACTTCTAAATTATTTTTAAACCTTATCTTTTGACGCTTCAAAAATAGATTTTTCCTATTACAGGTATATGAAGAAGGGATTACGATTCGATGAATCCGGTTCCGATAATTACTCCCTCATAGGGAAGCAGATAAAAGGGATACTGAACCGGTTGCCCGGTCCGGGAGGGGTGTGTGGAATGCAGGATAACCCGGTTTTCTTCTTTCCTGTATTCTGTGACTTTCCGGCGGAATGGGGTAAAATTCAGTAGGATATCATACCGGGAAGTGGCGTCCCTCCGGGTGTACATCAGATAACCGTTTCCCGGTCTCTTCATTTCTATTTCACCTGTTTGTAAAGCCGGTAGTGTACGGCGCAGGCGTAACAGGCTATGGTAATGATTCCAGACAGAGTCAGCTTGTTGCCGTTGAGTAGCGACATTACAACTCCGGTAATTCGGGTGGACAGGTAACCAGGGTGTGGCCGGACTGAAACCAGCATGCCGGGAGGGTTCCCATTGCATGGGTGTACGGGCTTTATCCCGTCCTTTATACAGAGGATAAAGCATGCGTCCGTAACGGTCCCGGATACGGCTTCGGGGAATATGGCGGTTTTCCATCCCGATCTCATCTCCATAATAGATAAAAGGTGTTCCCCGCAAGGTGAGTAATAAGGTGGCTAATAAACGGGCTTTCTTTTCTTTTGACAGGGGAAATAAATAGTGATTTACCGCCCGGCCCAGATCATGATTGGACAGAACAAAGCAAGGCCACCCTCCTGCCGGAAGGGCTTTGTAATAACGACGGATTACATTCCTGAATGCAAAAGCACTCCAACGGGTAAACAGAAGGGTAAAATCAAATGCCAGATGTAGCATATCTTCTCCGTTTCCTAAAAAGGAGGCTGCCAGGGCTGAATTGCCGGGCGGGGAAACGTACACTTCTCCTATGGTTATACGTCCGGGATAATGGTCAACCAGAGAGCGCAAATCCCGTAAGACCTCATAAGTTTCGGGTTGATTACGGTTATAGACATTCCGGTCTGACACCAATGCCCAGACCGGGTTATCGGGGTAGTCCGCATGCTTGAATAACATATTGGCCACATCCAGCCGGAATCCGTCCACTCCCATTCCCAGCCAGTGGCGGACGATATTAAACATTGCTTTCTTTACCTGTGGGTTCCGCCAGTTCAGGTCCGGTTGTTCCGGGAAAAAAGAGTGATAATAATATTTACCGGTTGCTTCCTCTTTTTTCCATGCGCTCCGTCCGAAGTTCGTCAGCCAGTTGTTGGGCTTTTTCCCATTCCGCCCGGCATGCCAGAGGTACCAGTCGTGCCGGGGATGGTCTGCTGATGAGCGGGCTTCCGTAAACCAGGGATGCATATCTGAGGTATGGTTTAGCACCAGGTCCATGATCAGCCGGAGGCCCAAAGCATGCGCTTCGCTCAACAACTTCCGGAAATCCTCCATAGTCCCGTAGCGGGGATGGATGGTGGTATAACCGGCCACATCGTAGCCTTCATCTTTCAGGGGGGACATATAAACCGGAGAGAGCCAGATAGCATCGACTCCCAGTTCTTTCAGATAACTGAGTTTCCTGCGAATGCCTTCCAGGTCCCCTATCCCATCGCCGTTCGTGTCGAGAAAACTCTGGGGGTAGATGTGATAGAACACAGCTTTTTGCCACCAGGGTGTTCCGGTTTGCCGGCTCATCGTCTGATACCGACAGACTCCAGTAGTCCGCTAATAATGTCCGGTGCATTGTATTGGCCGGCTCTCCGTATGGCAGCTTTTCTGAAAGATTGTGTATCTGTGTGCCGGAGATATTCAATGGCGCAGCCGGCCAACTCCGTTTTGGTGTCTGCCAGATAGCCGCATATTCCGTCTTCTATAATATCTTTCGGTCCTTTACAGTTATAAGCGATCACGGGTAACCCGCAACTCAGAGATTCCAGTACTACATTGCAGAAGGTATCAAACCGGGAAGGCAGTAACAAAAGATCTGCCGAAGAATAGATGTCCGGTAATTCCTCCTGTGCGATCCAACCGATATACAGGGCATCCGGTAACGCTGCCCGTAATTCATCCAGGGCAGGCCCTTTACCGACCACCACCAGTTCCACAGGTCCTACGGCGTCTGTGATCTGTTGGTAAATCTCCGGTAACTCCATCATCCCTTTTTCATGGCTGATGCGGCCGGCATATAATAAGACCGGACGGCCGGAAGAGAAACCAAATGTGTTTTCTTTATCCGGTATGCGGGGCGTAAACCGGGGATTCACCCAGTGGGCTGTCTGCCATACCTTTTCAGGTGCCAATTGGATATGCCGCCCTGTCAGCCAGTTTCGGTGATCCGAATTGAGTACCAGTACCCGGTTAAAGGACTGGTAGAAGAAACGAAGGAAACGGCGTACCCGGTTCAGGTTGTGTCCTTTAATGCCCAGTACTTTCCGGGCAAACATCAGCCAGTCCGTATGCATGTAAAAGGTCGCTTCTACGTTGTAGGCATGCTTCAGGTATAAACTACACAATCCCATAATGCCTTCTGTTGAACAGATGATGCGGTCGTATTCATTTTCCAGGAACAGATTGTGTACCTCTACCAGGTTCGGCACATGGAATGCCTGTTCCTGATAGGCCGGTACGGAAAAGCTTCCGACAGGTTTGACGACCAGCAAATGATCGTCCGGTTGCAATGTATCACTGCACACGAGTATATCGACCGGTAAATCCAGTTCTTTTATCTGCCTGTGCATTTCCTGTAAAAACAGGGATACCCCATTTTTATCTTCATACGTATCTGTTACCCACAGGATACGTTCCGGGTGTTGATATTTACCCAACCGGGCAGAAAAGCGGTTCAGGAAAGGACGGGTAGTATATAATGCTTTAGCACTGGTAAAATGGGCCATGAGAATAAATAAAGAAGAAAAGAAGGGAAAAGAGAGTCCATCCAGCCATTTGGCTACCGGAACATGTCCGGCTGTTTCCTCTTCTTCTATATAGGAACGTATGCCGGTTGGTAATTCCAGTTGTGAAATAAAAGTATTCAGGGATTGGGTCAGATCCGCATTTTCTTTCTTAGCAAACGCCTTTTTTACTTTTTCTTCAATCCGTTGGGACAAAATTCCATTCAGCCGGTTATTGATGCGTAACATAGCTTCGTAATATCCTTCCACCAGTTTATTTCCGGGGGTATGATGTATTTCTGCTATACCGGCTGCTTCATCAAAAATAGGTTTATAGGCGGATGGCATCAGGTAGCGTTTGTACCCGGAAGGGGATTTTCCCAGCAAACAATCATGGAATAGCCGGATGAAAGACATAGTGACCTTATGCCGTTGTACTTCATTGAAAATATTGGAGGCTGCCAGAGCAACGAGTTTATCATTTAATTCTCCTTTATGCAACAGGAGCCGCATCAATCCCGGATCTTTATAATTCAGGGCAATCTGGCAGGCATAATTCAGGAAAGCAATCGTTAGTTTCTCTGTATTCTGGTATCCGCCAAAAACAGCTATATCTCCTTTGCGGAGAGCTTCCAGCGCCAGTGTGGAAGGGGCCTCCGTCTGAAGCCGTTCCTGTAAGTTTTCAATATACAGGTAAGAGCCGGTCATACCGGAAAAGAGCCCCATGTGGCTATCCGAACCGCCGGCCAGCACCTTCCGGTAAGGATGGGAACAGTAGACCAACGGATCTATCCCGAACTCCCGGCTGTAAGTTTCTATTTTTTCTTCGTCCAGTTGTCCGACCCATTCTTTCACCAGCATATTCTGCCAGGTATCCCGTTGGCCATTAAAGGCTTCAAACCGTTCAAACAGCAAAGACATTTTCCGGAAAAAAGAATCATCCGGCATCCGGTTATTCGCATAATGGAATAACGGATGCGCCCAGATGGTAGGAATATTTTCCTTCCGGGTGTACTCCTGGAAGAAATAGATATTTTTCCGTAGTTTGTTTAACCGCGTTTCCTGCTCCGGGGTGAATCCATAGGCCAGCACATGAATACCGGTCCCGTAATCAGGCACCATACAACTAAATTCCGCGGCTGTAAGAATATCCAGCCCTTTATCCTGCATCTGATAACAGGATCGCGCATTGTTATGGTTTGTAATAGTAAATGCGTTGCAACCGTTCTGTTTCAATTCTTCCAGTAACCTGTCCGTAGGCAGCCAGGTTTCCGGAACGCCCAGGATACGCCCGATCAGTTCGTCGGGGATATCGCTGTTATGGTCATGACAATGTAAATCGATTTTTATTACTTCGTTCCGGGGAAAACGGAACTGTTCCATTGCAAGAAATGCGTCGAGATCTTTTTTTAATGTCTCCTGAAAAATTCTTTCCATCTGATAGACTTAATATAATTGCCAAAGGTGAAGAATGCAGATGTCAACGGAATGACATTCCTGTTACATTTTATCTACACTCATCCAGTAGTTTTTTTGCTACCGGGCAGTAGGATATTCCCCTGTTTCCAATCGTTTTTCCGGATAAAAAAGTATTGGAAGGCAACAAAAAAAAGTATTAGACGGCCGGAAAAAGCCATATAATTTGCTACAATTTTGTATAGTTTAAAGAATATACTACTTTTAAAAAAAGAAATATATGAAAAGTCAGGAATTAAGAAACAAGGCACCGGAACTGGACTCTTTACGATTAGGGAGTGGCTGGAAACCGGGTGATCTGGAAAAGCCTCAGATCATTGTGGAAAGTAGTTACGGACATAGCCATCCGGGAAGTACTCATTTGGATAAACTGGTGGAGGCTGCCGGACAGGCTATCTATGCCCACGGGGGACGCCCGGCTAATTATTATGTGACGGATATGTGTGATGGAGAGGCACAAGGGCATGATGGTATGAACTACTCGCTGGTTTCCCGTGAGATCATGGCGGGTATGATTGAGATTCATGTGAATGCGACTCCGTTTGACGCAGGGGTCTTTATTACCAGTTGTGATAAGTCTGTGCCGGCTCATCTGATGGCTATGGCCCGGATAAATATGCCGGGTGTATTTGTACCCGGAGGAATCATGCAGGCAGGTCCCGGGATGCTTACTTTAGAGCAAATCGGGAAATACAGTGCGATGTACCAGCGCAGGGAGATTACGGAACAACAATTCATGGAATATAAACAGCAGGCCTGTCCCGGCTGCGGAGCCTGTTCTTTTATGGGAACTGCTTCCACGATGCAGGTCATGGCCGAAGCATTGGGACTGGCGTTACCGGGAACAGCTTTGATCCCGGTCGTTACGGGGGAGCTTGAAAGGGTTGCCCAACAGGCGGGAGAAAGGGCACTGGAACTGGTACGGGAGGATTTGAAGCCGTCCCGGATCCTTACCATGGAGGCTTTTGAGAATGCTATCATGGTACACGCGGCGATTGCCGGTTCAAGTAACAGCCTGCTACATCTTCCGGCAATCGCCCATGAAGCCGGCGTTGAATTCTCCGGAGACCTGTTTGACCACCTTCACCGGAAAATCCCTTATTTGTTAAATATCCGGCCGAGTGGTGACTGGCCCGGTGAATACTTTTGGTATGCGGGTGGTGTTCCGGCTATTATGGAAGAACTCAGACCTTTCCTGCATCTGGATGCCCTGACGGTTACAGGGAAAACAGTAGGTGAGAATCTGGAGGATCTCCGAATGAACGGGTTCTATGAAACGTGCGGTGAATACCTGGCGAAGAAAAAGGTTCGTAAAGAAGAGATCATCCGGCCATTCAGCCGACCGATCCAAACTGAAGGGGCGATTGCTATTCTGAAAGGGAATCTGGCTCCGGAGGGTGCTGTGGTAAAACATTCGGCCGTTTCGCCCAAACTAAAACAGGTAATCCTGAAAGCCAGGGTCTTCAATTCTGAGGAGGCAGCTTTGCAGGCTGTACTGGCTAAAACGGTCGTTCCCGGTGATGCCGTTTTTATCCGTTATGAAGGAC
>JAJQES010000338.1:0-28100 GCA_021201565.1 Tannerellaceae bacterium | reverse complement strand
ACCCGGAACTGGTAGAATCGATTGCGCTGATCACGGACGGACGTTTCTCCGGAGCGACCCGGGGACCGGCTATCGGGCATGTCTCCCCTGAGGCCAGTGACGGAGGCCCGATCGCATTGGTAGAAGATGGGGATCTGATCCGGATTGATATTCCGGCACGCAGGCTGGACATCATTGGCATAGAAGGGGAAGAACTTCCCGCTCAGGAAATAGAACGGATACTGGCTAACCGGAAAAAGCATTGGGTAAAACCACAGAACCGTTTCGGAAAAGGGATCCTCAATGTATATACCCGGAACTGTGTATCCCCCATGAAAGGGGCTTATATGCTTTCCGAATAACTTTTTATTTATAAAATCTGATACCATGTTTTCTATTATTGTTATTGTCGCAAGTTTGTTGTTCCTGATTCTGTTAGTGGCCTATTATAAGATAGATGCTTTCCTGGCATTTGTACTGGTTTCTATTGTTACTGCCCTGTGCCTGGGCATTCCGGTACAGGAAATCCCGGCTATTCTGGATAAAGGAGTTGGTAATATTTACCGCAGTATGGCCTTGATCATCCTTTTCGGAGCCATGTTGGGAAAACTGGTGGCTGAAAGTGGCGCGGCAAATAAAATCGCGGAAGTTATGATCGGGGCATTCGGAAAAAACAGGATCCAATGGGGCATGATGCTGACTGGATTTGTGGTGGGCATTCCTTTGTTCTATGACATCGGTTTTGTGATCCTGGTGCCTATCATCTTTTCGATCGTTAACAAGTATAAACTACCGGCTGTCGCCATTGGTATGCCAATGCTGGCCGCCCTGTCCGTGGCTCACGGATTCCTTCCACCCCATCCTTCTCCTGTTGCACTGGTTGCGCTATTTGAAGCTAACATGGGGATGACACTTTTGTACGGGTTGGCCGTAGCCCTGCCTGCAATCATTGTGGCGGGCCCTCTTTTCAGTAAAACCCTGAAACAGATCCGGACAGGGGACGTGGCAGTCTTTACTGCCCGGGAACCGGAACAGACCTTTAAGCAACCCGGAAAAGGGATTTCTCTGGTTACAGCGTTGTTGCCGGTATTTCTTCTGATTCTTACGACGCTGATCTCACAATTCTGTACCCAGTTGAGTGAACAGGGGGGCCATCTTCTTGCATTCTTCAGCGCACCAAATATTGTAATGCTGATCGCCACCATTACAGCAACTTACACTCTGGGGATCCGGCAGGGGCGTTCGATGAAACAGGTCATGGATGTTTATGTACAGGCCTGTAAAGATGTTGCTATGATTATCCTGATTGTCGCGGGTTCGGGTATATTTAAAGTGGTGATGGAGGAAAGCGGTGTTAGCCTGGTATTGGCGAATGCCATGGAAAACTTACCGGTTCATCCGTTGTTACTGGGCTGGTTTATGGCCAGTGTGATCCGGGCGATGGTGGGATCTGCTACGGTGGCAGCTCTTACCGCAGCCAGTGTGTTATTGCCATTGGTCACAGTTTCGGGAGTAAACCCGTCCCTGATGGTGCTGGCAATTGGGGCGGGTAGCCTGATGTATTCGCATGTGAATGATTCGGGCTTCTGGTTGTTCAAAGAGTATTTTAACCTGAGTATGAAGGACACTTTTAAATCCTGGTCCATGATGCAACTGATTGTTTCCACTGTTGGAATTGGGAGTGTATTGCTCCTGAATGCGCTCTTATGAGACTCAGAGTTTATGTCCGGACATATTGTTTCCATCTTCTTTTTTTAGTTGCGTAAAGACAAGAGTTGAAAACACGGTCATAATTCCTAATATCAGAAAGGTATATTTGAACGATCGTTCCAGGTCACCTCCGGTAAGCCAGTCTGAACTTTCCACGGTACGCAGTAGCATGGCTCCTACGGAGACTCCGAAGCTGGTCGATAACTGTTGGGTAATCTGTACCATGCTGTTTCCCCGGCTGGCGACTTCGTTGGTCAGATCAGCCAATGATATGGTATTCATGGTGGTCATTTGGATGGAGTTAACAGCTCCGTAGACTACCAGTACAGGAACTAAAAGAAGCAATGGGGTTGTTTTATCCGGCAAAGCAAACAGAGAAACAACTATCCCCAGTAACCCGGTATTGATGATGAGTATCTTTTTATACCCCAGTTTTCTGACCAGAGGAACTACAAGTGATTTGGCAAAGATGGTGGAGATGGCGGATACCATCATAATCATCCCGGATTGTGTAGGTGTATGTAAAAAGGCCAGTTGTAACATTTGGGGCAATAGAAACGGCATACTGCCAATGGCTAACCGGGTGAAAAGGTTTCCTTCCAGACCGACCCGGAGGGTTCGTATTTTGAACAGGTTTAAATCTACCACCGGGTTATCTATCCTTTTGGAATAGAACACATACGAAATCCCCACTACTACTGCAACAGCCAGTATGATGAGCGACCACGGAAACGGGATGGAAAAGCTACCCCGGGCTTCCAGGAAAAAAGAAAGGGAAAGAATGGCTATGGAAAACAGAATGAACCCTGGTATATCCAGCTTTTTAGTTTCCCGTTGAAAATCCGGCATGATTTTCCAGGCCAACAGGATACCGGCTATACCGACCGGGATATTGATCAGAAATATCCAGTGCCAGCTTGCCACATCGACCAGCCATCCTCCTAATAGGGGTCCCAGCAGGAGTCCGGCCAGCCCCGGTATGGTTATGAAATTGATGACGGGCAATAACTGATCTTTCGGATAGGCGTAGATCAATGCTAATCTTGCCACAGGAACCATCATGGAGCCACCTATGGCCTGTAGGACCCGCGAACAAACTAACAGGATATACGTACCGGACAAGGCACAGCAAAGAGATCCGGCTGTAAAAAGAAAAACCGCAATCATAAAGATGCGCTTGGTACCATATTTATCGGAAAACCAACCGCTTAACGGGATCAGCAACGCAAGTGTGAGGGCATAACTAACTACTACGGCCTGCATCCCCAAAGGCGATTGAGCCAGATCTTTGGCCATAGCAGGCAGAGCTGTATTCAGAATTGTAGTATCCAGCGATTGCATAAACATAGCCATAGCCGCCAGCCAGGGTAACGCAGGAGAGGGGTTTTTATTTAGTTCCATTTTCTGTTCATAGATAAGCTATCTGTCTTTTTGAACTCATTTCCTACTGATAAAGTTCATATAAATAGCCTGGAATAGCTGATCTATCATGGAACACGTCTTTTTTTGGCAATTCCAGTCAGAAGAGGAGCAATTAAGATGATGGCCAGTGGTAGGATAAAAAGGACGGCCGGATTTTGGTGCATGAATGCGAAGGTATCTGTATAACACATATTACGGAACATCGTCACTATGATAGCCATGATCTCTAATAACAGGAGGATGAATATCAATAATAAATTTTCCAGATTATCGTTTACCAGTGTTGAGAAAGGAACATAGGTATAATATAACAGGATGAAGAATAGAATAATTACCATCAGTACAATGAAGATAAAGAGATATATTTCCCAGTTATTTTCAGGATAGTCGGCATTGATAATGGGTTCAATAACGGATTCGGAAAAATCTGTCAGGTTTTGTTGTCTGATGTCTATCTTTCCGGTATAAACGCGGGCTATGTAAAAATGGTTTTTCAGCTGGGGGATAAACTTTATGTTTTGGATGTTATCAAATGTAACTCTTTTTCCTTCTGCGTAATGGCGGTCAAGCAGGTCACTACTATTAATATATAGTACTTCTCCGGCTTCCTGTAACAGGCAGTAACTAAAGTTTTCATCGATCCTGCCCCGGTCGGGAAATGTTACATTTAAACGGACCTTATGGGGTTTAAACTTTTCAGACGCGTCCATAAGGATCCGGACAGATTTTACGAATTGCACCATATCCCGTTTCTCTTTGAAATTGTAATGGGGGAAATAGAGATTGATCCCTACTATGCCGGGGGTTTCTGACAGGGTGGTAAACATCCGGGAAAGGGTTTTGCGGATAAGCAGTTTGTTTTTCAGAAAAGCACCCGTCAATGCATTGTTTGCATCAAAATTAAACAGCAGTTCTTTGCGTATCAGACTGGTATCACGTATCATGTCCCAGTCTTTTGTCCTGTCGGAAGCCTGGATAAAATGATCGGTTGTGATGTTATATTCTTTAATGATAAAGCGATTGGACAGTTGATGAGCAGAATCCCGGGGCAGGTAAAAGTTATAATAGACACGGTCGGAGGTAACTTTATTTAGTGAGTCTATCATTTCCGTTAACTCTTCATACCGTTTGGCAAAGGGGCGCAGGTCTTCTTTTGCTATTCTTACCAATGCGTCTATATCAGCCACAATCAATGTGTCATGGATATAAACCGTATCCCTGAACTGTTCCCATAAAGTAGCATCCTCCACTGGAAACCCAAATTCATCGAAATAGATTTGTGCGGAGAGATTTACTACTGTAAAATAGAATAGAATGAAGAGTCCTGCCGGTTTTAAGATTTTCCTCCTGTTCATCTTTTATCTTTTTAATTTTCTATCAGTTGTCCTTCTTTTATTAATTCTTTCCGGATGGCTTTCTTTACCATATCTGCTGTCAGACAGGGAGAACTCTGTTGATACAACCTGATAGCACAGGTCTGGATCACATTCACCATGTTTCCTCCTGAAAGTGTATAGGCAGCCATGGTATTCAACAGCTCTCCGGCATCATGGCCCAGCCAGTCACAGGGAATCATCTGTTTCCATAACCGGTAACGTAATTCTTCATCGGGTACAGGAAAATAGAGGGTGGACTGGAAACGACGGAAGAAGGCTTCATCTATATTTTCTTTGAGATTGGTGGCCAGAATAACGATGCCGGGAAAATCTTCGATCCGTTGTAACAGATATGCTACTTCCTGGTTGGCATGGCGGTCATTGGAGGATTGTGTTTCGGTTCGCTGGCCAAACAGGGCATCGGCTTCATCAAAAAAGAGAATCCAGTTCTGATGTGCTGCTTTGTCGAAGATCTTTGCCAGGTTCTTTTCTGTTTCTCCGATATATTTGGAGACGGTCATGGAGAGGTCTATCCGGTAGACATCCATCCTGTTTTGTTTTCCCAGCAGGGATGCTGTCAATGTTTTTCCTGTTCCCGGTGGACCATAAAAGAGACAACGATAGCCTTGTTTGATAATCTTGTTTAATTGCCATTGGTCCCGGATCTGTTGCTGGTTTTTTATCCAACACATAATATCGTCCAGCTCTTCACACAAATAATAAGGCAGAACGAGGTCTTTCCAGTCCAGAGGTGTCGTTATTTGTTTGGCCGGGAAGACAGCATTGTATTCCGGTTCATAGTTCTGTCCCCGGATCTTTGCCAATACTTCATCGGACACTGTCAGCTTTCCACTCAGAAAAGGTTCCCCTTCCCCCTGCCCTTCCAGACGTAATATATTGTTTGTATAAAACCAGTGTTCTTTGCTAAACAGCTTATGAAGGTCTTCTTCTCCGGGTCTCAGTTTCTCAAGCAGAAACTGTGCTGTTTGACCGGTAGGTAAAAAACCGTTATGGGATATTCCCTGCCATCCACCAAACTCTGTATAAGGACGGTCCTGTTCTTTATTCCGGATAAAAAACAGGTCCAGTGTTTCCGGATGTATATGCGGCATCAGGCCCAACATCAACACAAGTTGTTCCCCAAAGGTCAATGGGTGGTTTTCAGGGATCCCGGATAGAGTTAACAGGGTACGGATTTGAAAATCCGCACCAGCAATAGTAGTGTCGCTGGCGCAGATCTCTGCATCTATGCCAATATCATCAAAATACTCTGAGAAAGCTCTATACAGTAATTGCCTGAAGTATTCTATTATTTGTTTCATTTACTTTATTTATTTTGCTGTTAAGGCACGGATTTGGAGATCCGCGCCAGCGAAAGAATATTTATCATATAAAAGTTCTTCTACTATGACAATATGCTAAAACTACGTTATCATATTGAAATCCATCAAATATTCCTGTATCAATTATTGTTTGTAAACCATCCGCTCCATTCTCTATATTGTCTATAGGAAGTAAGTGGACGGTGCGGGAAGCCAATTGACCAATTGTTTGAACATCTTGATGGAAAAAATCCGGTTCAAGTAATGTTGGATCTGTAAGCCCTGTATTGCCATCTTGATCTCCATGAGTACCTGTTATTACCAATGTCAGTCCACTTAATTGAGATAATAAATTTGCAATACCTCCTGCTGTTGATGGTTGAGAGCAACTATATACCATATGGTTTCCCATTAATATCCCCGTAAAATTATTATCTTTCGCTAATTGTATAATATCTCTGTTTTGTCTTTGTGCTATATTTGATGTTAAATTTTCTGCTTTGATTAGCATTGAAACTTCTTCGTGTTCTATAAGAGCCTTCCCTCCCATTACATCTGCTTCTTTTTCCAATCCTTCATTGTCATTTATATTTACTCCTTGTAGTTGCATAGTGGGTTGAACACGGCCTTGTTTCTGCTGGACTACGTGCCAGGCTTCGTGAGGGACGTGCTTTTCCTGGCCGGGAGCTACGTGAATATCAGTTCCCTGCGTGTAGGCTAAGGCCTGTAACTGGGTGGGTTTACCGGAGTTGTAGTGTACACGTACATCATCCATACTGAAACCGGAAAGGGATTCGATCCCTGTTTTGAGGTTGTCGGGGAGACCCGTGTTGTTTTGTGTTGGGTTTTGGTAGGAATCCGAAGATCCGTGCCAGCCTACCTCGCTACCAGACTCTTTTGTTTGTAGGGGGACTTCTTCGTCTAATTCGTCTAACTCCATCCGTTGGGCAGTATCCTGGAATTTACCCTGCAACAGATCTTCTTCATCTAAGTCCTGTCGTTGGACTGTTTTGCTCTGGTAGCGTTGAAGAATTTGTTTGGCCGGTGCCTGCCGGGCTGCGTCTGTTTTTGATTGTATCGTACGGGATACGGGCTGAAATTGATTTGTTTTTGTTTTCATGCTTTTATCTTTTTAAGTTTATCTCCATTTTACTTCTATTCTTTTTTCCATCCACGATTGTTTTATCATCCGGAAGTTCCAGGGTAGATGGTCTAACAGCAGGTCGTATGCTTTTTCTTCTACTGTTAGTTTGTAATGGTCTTCCCTGATCTCTAACCGGCCTTCCCGTTGCAGGAATGCTTCCCGCAAGGCTGCGACACTGGAACCTTTTAACTGGGGCCAGTTTGCTTTGGCACCTTCCAGCATGGAGGTGGTGGTACTCTTTTCCACCTCTGTAAGTTCCCAGGTGGCAGGCACCGGAGTATTGAGGTCTAATCCGGCCAGTAATTTATTCAATACCAATTCATGCTCAGGGAATTCTGTTTGTTCATAGATAGCATACTGAATCAGATAGATGGCTTTTAGCTGTGCTTCCGGGTCTTTGAACCTCTTTTCGTCCGTTAGTCCAGGCAAGGCGTAGAGACGGGGAAGCCAGGGAGCTAATAGGACTACACCTGCGTTAGGGATGTCGATATATGGTTGTTTTAGCACGGAATGACCAAGGTTTGTCTCCGAATCGGAGTTCTGCACCGGCAAAGAGTCTGGTTTAATCTGTGTACCTGTTGCCCGGATGTCTGTAGGACTGTTAGTGAGCTGCCGGGCTTTTTGCCGGATTTCGTTTGTCAGTTCATCGACCGGAACCTGGTAATAAGCTGCGAGCTGTCTGAGTAGTTGTTTTATAAATGTTTGTTTACTAAGATTTTTCACTTTACTTCCCAGGGAAAACAACTGTCTGATGATCTGTTCCCACAATACGGTACGGAAGACTGTGTCTGAGATATGAGGGAACAGACCGGCTTGTTTGCAACGATTCAGAAATTGCAGATAGGCTAAGATGAAGGTGGCGATTGTCCCGGGTATGGATGTGGAATTATGCGCAAGGCTTATGAAACGGGTTAAGAGGATGTGTTGGGCCGTTTCACCAGCTACGGAACTTATCTGCCGGGTCAATTGCAGAATTTGCTCCTGATAGAGAGAATGAAGGATGGTTTGTATTTCCAGGGGAAACAATTGACGGCTGTTTTCGATACAAAAATAACCCAGTAATTCTATATACCCCAGATTATAATGGGCTGCCAGCTTTTGCAGAACCGCTACGACAAAGTACCGGCGATTGAATACGGTATCATTATTACGGAGTAGAACTGTCCAGATAAATTCCCATTTTAACAGCCGGAAATTACCTGCTGTTTTACCTTCTATCCGCATAGTTGTGTCTTGCGTTTCGAGCGAAGAAGCATACGCAAGAATGAATGGACTTTCCTGCTTGAATAAAAGACGGATGAGTTGTTGCCGTTCTTCTTCGCTATACGTTTCCAGTAATTGACGGCGGCGGGAAGGATCTGACAGGGCTTTTCTGAAACGGATGGGTTCAGGCTGTTCTTCTAACCGGAGATCTGTTCTGGTGTTTGTGGGTTGGGTGATTATTTCTTTATAGAGGGTTGCTAATATCTCTTTTAATTCTTTATCAAACTGCCAGAGTGTTTTTTGCTCATTAAAGTAGATCAACAATTCGTTGTAAGACAAATTATAATGAGCTGCGATCTGTTTAATCACTGCATGGACAAACTGTTTCCGGTTAAGGGCACTTCCCCGGTTTTTAAACATCAATGGAAAGATAAACTGCCATTTCAGTTTTAGGAATTCCGGTCCTGCTTTTCCCCTTAATGTTCCTTGTTCTTTCTGATGGTCCAGGGCATGGGCATAAGAGATTACAAATGGACTTTCCTGTGGAATAAGAATAGTAACTAACCGGATAATCTCTTCTTCTTTCAGCAATTCAAGGAAGGTGCGGCAACTACCGGGCCGGGTAAGTATATTTATAAGTGCCTCTTTATCTGCCAGGTGTAACTGGTCTGCTATGTGTGTCCGGAAAATTTCCTCCAGTGTTTTATATAGTTTTACGGCATCTGTGGCAATGATTTTAAATCGTTCCTGAGTGGTTTCGTATTTTAATTCACTCAACAGACGATATAATTCGATAGTAAAAGTAGTGGTCCCGGCCAGTTTCTCTATCTCTTCTGTGAGTATCTCCAGCAATTCATGGTATGTACTGCTGATAGAGGTGGCCAGATGGCTGATAGTAGCCATAACAAATATTTTTTTATTAAAGTAAGAACTCCGGCTGGTAAGCAGATACGCGTATATTACCCGCCATACCGTATGCCGGTAAGCAGTTTCCCGTATGTTGGGTTTTACGATAGTTTTATATTTTGACAGAAGGTATTTTATGTATGAAATGATAAAGGCACTTTCGGAAGGAGAGAACAGACGTATTCCTTCTTCCAGCCGGGGATCCTCTAACTGGTAAACCAACCTTTCCTGTAGTGAAGTGTAATGGCCGTAGGTTTGCAGGAATTGTTTGAGTTTTTTTCCGTTTTCCCGGATTACTTCCCGGAACAGTAAGGCGATATCTTTGTATTTGGCATCTGTATACCAGGGAAGAATACCATGGAGCAGGAAGTAGGCTAAAAGATCGAATAGATGGTCTGCTTTAAGTTGTTGATTTGGCACGGATTGGCCAAGACCAATCTTCGGATCGGAGATTCGCACCGGTGATGCCTGGGATATCTGAGCCAACAGGAGGATCAGGGCTTCTTCGAGTTTTTCACGTAGCAGAATGGGAAACTGTTCCCGGAAAGAGGTTTCGGGGATAGTCCCCAAATCCAGGGCAAGAGAGTCGATTAAAATGGTGTCGGAAGAAGTATCGAATCTACTGAGTACCCGGTCCAGCACAGGTTCTGTTGTGCGCTGGAAAAACCGTTCCCAATCCCTGTTGAGTTCTCTGGCAAATGTTTCATTTTGCATCAGAAAATCAAATTGTATGTGTCCGATCTGATTCATCCGGTAATTTCTTTTATTTTTCCTGAGAGTTCACCAATCCGCTGTTTATCGTTATGCGCCCATGCACTCCGCCATTTGAAATAGTGTTCTTCAAAGGCTTTCATCTCTTCTACTCCCAGCCATTGATAATGTATATCCAGATGGATAGGAAGCCGTTCTTCAAAAATACGGAGATAAGTTTCCCTGGGATAATAATGATCCACCCACCCGGTTATGACGATTGTTAATTTGTTATGTTCTTCCGGATGGTTCTGTTCGTTATCTAAAAGGAGCAGATGCTCTATAAAATAAAATGAAAAACTTTCTCTGTTTAGCTTCTCTATGAAAGCCCACAGGTGATTGCAGGTTTCGATGAGTCGTTGTTTGTCAAAAAAGAAACCGAGGTTGATCCATTCTTCCTGGCCGGGATGTTTATAAAGTAATAAATAACCGGTTTTATCCGGTAGCCAGACACTCCGGAAGCAGGTGGGATTCATTCCGTATTTGAGAAATCCTTCAAATAAGATATGATTCCGGAATAAATTAAGATGGTTTCTTAACCTGTAAAACTTTTGCAAAGTATATTTAACAGGGATCCGGGGAATGGGAGAAATTTCATATAGTCCGGGTATTTCCGGGTATTCACCTAAAAAGAATTTAACATTGTATTGTTCCTGTAACCCATTGAAAAACCGCTTATCCGTGATCAGGTTCAGATTATAACGGCTGAAAAGATTGACAACAGACATTTCCTGTTCGATCTCATTGCCTGATAGGGTATTGACTAATTGTTTTATGCCAGGCACACTTTTGAGATCTGTATCGCGCAGATTAAAAGACCGGAACCGCAACGTATTGAACAGGGGGAAACGTTCGATCAGGCGGGCCCGAAATGAAAGGGATTGCTGTCCGGAGTATATTTGTGTATCTTCCCCATAGAGTGTATCCAGCTGGTCGAAAAAATGATTTTTCTGAGTTTTTATCTCTTCCGGATCAAAAATAACAGATTGTTTTAGTTTTTCTTTGTCTAACAGTTTACCGATATCCGGGATCTCTATGTCAGCATGGAACGGTTCCGGAAGTCTTCCGGATAGTTCCAGTAAAGCCGGTATCTGTTTCAGTTGTTGGCAGATGCCTGACATAAGATAGTCAAAAATAAGCAGATAACCTTTTAACTGGAGAGCTTCCGATTTGCGTTCTATGGTGGTATCCAATGGGAGACCCCTCTCTCCTATTCCGTAAGATTCCGGAAAGTCATTTTGAATGCTATGGTATATAAACGTATTCGGAGATACTCGTTTCCGTTCCGGCAATGGAGTATAGACTGGTCTGTCAACTCCTTCTGATATACGGACTGGTTTATCTGAGTTTATTCCAAAACAGACCTCTCCTATATTTTCGCACAGGTTGCGGTGAGCATGGTAACAGGCCCGTACCTGGTTTTCTATTTCGCTTTCATTCTTATCTCTTTCTCTTTCGATCAGAACAGAATATACAGCATCCGGTCCTACTTTTACCCGGCAATCCTTTACTCCCGGTATTGACCGGAATAATTCCTCATAGTCACCGGAAGTTACGATCATTTTCTGAAAGATTTCTTCCGGAGGCAACAATCCAGCTTTCCGGTAAACCAACTCTTTTTTCTCCCGGTCGGCCAGCAACTCTTCAAAAGGAGTTTCAAACAGATAGGCGAATTCCTGCAGGGCATAATGGAGAATATCCAGGATAGTAATACCGGGGTCATGTTCGTTAAAGTCAGTCCATCGCTTTCCGCTTAGTTGCTGGATCATGCGTAACGATTTCTCCTGCAACCGGAAATAAAGGTTATCTTCCTTTGCCCGTCGTTGTATATAAACCGGGTCCTTCATAGGCGTTCTTCCATCGTCGGATTATCCCATAACCGGGCGATCCGGCAATCAATCAATATGCCGGGGCCATATCTGAGTGCTGTTTTTATCTGCAGACGGCAGGCAAACCGGTCTTTAATCTTTACCCAGCGCAAACAAATACGGTTTCCCCACAAGCCGAAGTTAGAACGTACTTTTTTTATTTTACGCCGGCTTCCGTAACAATGCATAGCGGTAGCATGCAGAAGAGCGTAACGGCCTTTATTACGTTCTCCACATCCGGCCATTATGTCGAATGCCGGACATCCTTCTTCGAGTTGTGAATCCTCTAACAGGTCATGCCATTGACCATCCGCCGGGACTTGCCGTCTGATAAAGTTTCCTTTTATCCCATCGCAGCAGACCATTCCTCCAAAAACAGCTTCGTGGGTATGTCCTGGTTCCTGCTCATATTTTAATGTCAGAACCGTCCGGGATATACCCTTCCGGCATCTTTTTATCAGCAGGTCACCTGTCGTTTTATCGACTACAAACTCCCAGGAAGGATACTGGTCACCAGGGGAACGGTAAGTAGATATAACCGTCCCTTTCTCCGTTAATGGAGATAACCCGATACCGATATGGGGCGAACCGGAAAAACCGTCGTCCATGGTATTCAGCATGGAATCAATCAGGTCTTCAAATGCCTGCTGGGTTGGCTTTGCTCCCTGTCTGAAGTGATTTTTTAATGTTTCTCTGTTTCGTTTTGCCATATTACAAAGTGTTCATGTATACCCATTTCTTCTATACCGAATTCCCCGTTTATTTCCGGAGCCAGAATATGATGCCGGAACGGAACCAATATAGAGACTGGAGAAGAGGGAAAAACGATGTCTTTTAACTCGTTGTATTCCCTGAAATTATAGTTGTTTTTATTATCTGTATGCAAGAGTTGAACTACCGACAAATGGGTGATTTCCTTTACGAAATCCAACGTACTGATCCGGTCATATACTTGTTGCAGGGTGAATGAATAACCCAATTCAGGCAGGGAGCCATTCTGTTGCCAGGGTGCTATGGTCTGATTGAGAATTTTCCGGAGTATGGCTCTAAGGTGTGCTTTGGAGTGTTCTGTCAGTTGGAACTCAACTGCACACCGGACTAATATTTCTTCGTATACCGGATTAACCGCATCTATCTCCCTGACAAACGGGGAAGTTTTACCCGAAAAATAGTTTTCTATCTCCAGCAACAGCTCGGCACAGGTATAGGGACGATAGTGAAGTCCTTTTTTCTTATCCAGGGTGATCACTATTAGCGTGACTATTCCGTTCCGGCACAAACATTTTACTTTTCCCAGTTGTGGAAAGGCCTGTAATGTCATCCTTTCATAATCCCTCGCTGTTACTGCCCGGTTCCTGTGAGTAATATATTCCGAAATACGGATCAGTTTTGTAAGGTCATTTTCAGGAGGTAGCCCACTTTCAAAAGGGGTGATCTGAAGAATAGATTCAATCCCCGGCAGGCTCTGTTCCGACGCGTCCAGTATAAATCCGTCAGGAAGTTGTGTATCCATACTTTCCTGGTCCCGGCAGACTTCTACAGCATGCGTATAGATATTTTTTATCTGTGGGACGTTTTCTGCATGTTGTGTGATCCCTGCTCTGAGCCATACCAATCCCTCTTTATCCCGAAATCCGTTCCCAGAAGGTAGTTCCGGAAGATAAAGTTTGATTTTTCCGCTACTCAGAAGGTTTTTTGTTGTGTTGACAGTAATCGCATCATCGGGCAATACATACCAGTCATACCCGTTTCCCCAATACCATCGCACACGGGGTAAAGAAGATGGTTTTATCTCTTTTTCCCAGGGATGGAACTCAATAAACAGATGGAGATGTTCGTCTCCCCTGATATGTTTTAGTCCGATCAGTATGTTTGTATCTGTGTCAAGCGAAAAAACAAACGGTTCGGGTTTATTCTCGGTCGAAGGATAAACCGGTTTTATACCCAGAGGATAAATATGGGACACGGTTGTTTTCCCGTGTTCTGCTCCCTGCCTGAAGTCAATCTCTTCCGTTGCCCGATAAGAAAGGGTAATCCGCTCAATCAAAGGTGTTATAGGAGGATTCAGCAGGCTTGCGTTCTTTTTTTGAAGCGTTCTTTTTATCAGTTGCTCCGAGAAGATATGACGATAGGTTTTTTCCCCGAATCCCATCTCCGGCTCTGTCAGTACACAGCTGAAAAATCCGTTTTTTGACCGGATGCTGTAATCAAACTCTTCTTCTTCCAGATAAACCGGTTTCATCTCATATAAAGGAATATCTTTCAGAATCGTCTCCTCCGATAACCGGTGTTGTGCGGCGGGGGAGCCATCTTTGTTTTTATGTATGGAAGAGAACAGATACAGGGTTTCCTGTGTAGGTGTATCTTTCCATTTATAATCTGACAGATAGCGGGTTTTTATCTTAAAGGAACGGTTATCTATGTCCTCTCCATATTCCTGATAATGTGACCAAAGACCTCTCTCACGGACAGGCAGTTGTTGCCAGGTGATGTGTAGCCGGGCGGATTGTACCTTTTTCATGGACATTTCATAGTTGCCGATCGCAAACCAGGCTCCCTGTTCTGTATTATTCCCAAACGGGACAAAAGGAATTGAATTGTCTACTCTCCCTAATTCATTATAAAATAACAGATTGTGCATGCCCTGGACTGCTGCCTGTAAGGTGATACGGGCTATCCGGAAATCTTTCAGCCATGACCAGGGATAGAGCCATGCGTTTCTGTTTAACAGGATACGCAGGACAGGATAGTCCGATTCGATCTGATGAATGTCCATAGAACAGCCAGCGGTAGAAGGAAAATCATCCTGAAGTTCAAAAGTAAGAGTCAATCCCCGGTCATGTTGGATCACATATTTATCTATGGGTTGCCATCCGGTGGAAGTACTTATTTCAAGGTAAAATATATCACTGAATAGTTTTATAAGCAAGACCTCTTTCGCGTTTCGCCGGGAGATCGGGGCTGACTCCTGTTGCTGCTTCCGGAGGAGCTGTACCAGATTCCGCAAATGTTGCCTGTTCCGGGCTGCCCCCTGCTCAGTTTCAAAAGTTACGGATAAAAAGCGTTTCCCTTCCCGGAGCAGTAAAGTGGGGGAAGAAATGGAAAGTCCTATCGGAGTAGTATATCCGGAATGGTCCGTAGTTAATATGTTTTTCATTTTCAAAGCGGCCGGAACATTGAACAGACAGGCCGGATAGATGGTGTCGTTCCTGTCGAAGGACAACAGATATGCTTTTTCTATTGTTGCATCTGTAACAGAAATAGGTTCTGTTGTACGGTAAATGACCTGCCCGGAGGATTCGCTTCCACTATATGTAAAACCTGTATGTTTACGGATGAAAATATGTTTAGGCGTATTTTTGGTAAAGGTGAGCCATGTACTGTCCGGAACGGGTATCCGGGAGGGAATATGCAGGCAATCGTTTATATACCAGTGTATATACTCCTGCCAGCGGGTATTAAACTGTGCGGCCAGCCGGTGCAGGTTATGCAGAAATGTGAGTAACAGTGCCTGGGAAGGTTCCATCTCTCCATTCGACGGAAGAGATCCGTTTTCATCTATATATTTCTCAGTCATTTCCGGAAATGGTCCGAAATCACCCTCCTTTTTTCCTGCCAGGTTATAATAGTGTATGCACCCGGCGAGTTTCTTCGCCTGTCTGAGCAGGGAATGAACCTGGTCACCGGTTACGGCAAAAGGAATGGCAGAGCTTACTCTTTCATACCTGTCCTGCTGGCTGAGTCCGTCTTTCATAAGTTTGTGCCCTCTTTAAAGTAATAGGGATACACCATGTTACTACGCGTATTGGTTTCACGGACACGATAGTTGATGGTGATCCATAGAATTCCTTCGGTTTCGTCATGAATCTGCACCTTCACACTTTCCACCTTTATACGGGGTTCATGAAACAGAATGGCCCGTTCGATACTTTCAGTAAGAAGAGTTTCATTGGCCAGAGTCATTTTCTCAAACACCCATTTCCGGATGTTGCATCCATATTCAAAACGGTAGATCCGTTCGCCGGGTGTAGTGGATAGGAGGATGGCCAGACTCTGGCGGATATCTTCTTCTCCGCTGACCATATCCGCTCCGGTATTTTTAACGAAACGCGGAGGAAACCTCCACCCTGTTCCTATAAAAGATTTTTCTGTTTCCATTTGTTAGCCTCCGATTAATACTGTGGGACAACCTACCGATATACTTCCGCCATGTGCACAGGTATCTCCGGCACGGGCCGCGGGTTTTCCTCCGATCAGCACGGTAGCCGAGCCTTTTACGATGCTGTCAGGGGGGCCTACACATACACAGGAATCTCCCATAACGGCCGCCGGCATTTGTCCGATTAATACAGTGGGTACACCGGGTCCTATGACCGGTCCGCCCACATGTGGAACCGGAGATGGAAATGCCGGAGTCTGCATCGGACAGGTATGTATATCTGTTATTCTTGCTGCGGGTGGCATATCGCTGTTTTTTAATTTATTTTTACCATAGCACCTTTTACGACTGTCTGGCCTGAGGCTGATAGTTCAGCCTTGGTATTGCCTTTCAATGTAAGGGACGCATCTGCTTTCGCCTCAAAATTCTTTCCTTTGCATGTAATGTCAGAAGTAGCTGTTTGCTTTATACCACTGCCGGCTTCCAACTTAATATTACTATCTGCCTGTAAGACAATGTCACTGGCCGAAATGATTTTAATCCCTTTTTCGTTCATCATAATCTTATTTGTATGCTGGTCTTCCAGTGTAATGCTTTCACCGTCATCGCTGATCTGGATTTTGTTTTCCCCGGGAGTTTCAATCGTAATTACTTTATCTTCCTCATCAAATTCAATTTTCATTTCTGATTTGGTATAAATAGCACGGATGGTATTGTCCTGTGTGATCTCATAGGGCGGCGGCTGGCTACTGCTATATAAACTGCCCAGGATGACAGGGTAACAGGGATCTTCATTAAAGAATCCCAGGATCACTTCATCACCGATATCCGGAATAAAAAAGGTCCCATAGTAGTTACTGGCCCACAGGCTCCCTAAACGCGCCCATACGGTATGATTATCCTCTTCTCCCTGATTCAGGAGCGGAATTTCTACCTGTATCCTGTTTTCGTCATCCGGGTCACTATCCAGTTTAGTCACTTTCCCGATATGTAACCCTTTGATTCCCGGTAATAATCCGGAAGCTGAAGGAGCCATGACATCCGGTTTCTCTGTAATGGTTGTAACAGGCATTCCCAATCCGGCTGTGGTAGTCCAGTCTCCTTCTTTTATTTCATGTTCTATCCATCCTACAAAAGCCGATCCGTTGAAGCGGCTTCCTAAACCATTAAGTTCAATCAGGTCACCAGGCAAAACCGTGTGGTTACCAACAAACGTGCAATAGCCCCGGATACGGGATAAACCGGCCCGCACTACCCGGGCGTCAGCCCACGCCTGCAGTGCATCCGAATCCTCGGCAAACGCGGTTTGGCATATCTGTTGATTATTACCGGTAGCTTCTGCCAGATCAGAAACGGAGCCGGTACCTTGTTTATTTAAAGTGGGAGTAGCTCCGGTAACAGTGACCAGCTGCTGGGTAGACATATCCCAGGCGGTTGCCTTTGTAGTCTGGGGTTGTGCTTCGGCAGTGAGTTCCCCATGAAAGGCAATCAGGTCGGTACCGTATGTAATGGTCAATTTAGCAGTTTCACTAAGAGCCGGTTCTTTAACTGTTACGGTCGCCCCTTCCGATAACACGATCAGTCCGTTAGCCTCTGCCCTGGAAAGAATAAAATCCCAGTCCGTGCAATAATACTGGATCAATTCACCGTATTGGGTGGTTGTCGCATCTACAGAGACGGTTAGTCCGGAATATTCCTCCAATATCTCTTCGATAATTTCGCTATCCTTCTGGTTCGCGAATATTTTATTTTTCCGCACCTCTGTTGCAGAAAATAAATAATCACAACACTCTATTTGGAGTGTTGATTCGTTTCTGCCGGTTATCACCAACTGATGATTAATGACTATTCCTTCGTACAATACATGTTCATCATCGCCATACCCGGCTTCTATCGTGATTGTATTTCCGGGCGCGAAGCTATCATCATCGCTTTCCGGGATCTCTCCTTCCGGCATATTTCCGGCATCAAATACAAGAACAGCTCTGCCGATCCGGTTTACCTCTTTCCGGATGGTGACTGAAATCAGGGCAAACAGACTTGTGCTTATCCCCTCTCCTGCCGAAGACACGGAGACACGGATCACTCCATCCGAACTTTTTGTAGATGCATCAGCCATTTCTTACCAGTGGTGGGAACAGCAAACGTGTTCCGGGTTTAACATTCCTGAAATTATCCAATCCGTTATAACGGGCTATATCAGTACAGTAAGAAGGATCTTTATAGATACGGTAACACCACAGCGGGATACTCTCTCCGGCTTTCAATGTCACTACATGCGATAGATCGGGGGAACTCTTATCGGAGGCAACCTGTTCTTCTACCCTGGTAACATAACTCACAAAGGACACGGATACCTTTACCCGCAACGGTTCCCCGGTAGACGAAAACAGGGTATATTCATAATCTAACGATTGCAGGCGGCAATTAAAAGTAAAGTTACCCCAGCTTATTTTTAGCGGGTTGGGTTGATGATTGTCTCCTACATATTCATACACCACTCCCTCAAAAGATTCGATGGTGTCCTCAATGCTTTCTGTTTTATCGTAGGCAACTCCGGTACTGTCCAGGATAAAACTAAAACTCAGGGTAGAAGGAGCGTACCCCTCAAAACGGTTTACATCCGCTGATGTGCCCTGTGTTTTATCATCTGTATACTTAACCTTACGGCTTAGTTTCAGCGATTCCGGATTGATCAGCAATTCAAACGCTTCGTCTTCATCCGCCAGGGATGTGATAGTCAGTTTGGATAATCCTTCACTCATATTACCTGTCCTTTGTTTTTCGCATGTTTCTGCCGTATCTGTTATCTGGCATTTCTTTCAGAATACTGCGTTTGAGGGCTGCCATAGTCTCCGCGGATAATGCGTGTTCTTCCGGCCTTCTTTCCACGGTTGTCCTGACATGTATTTCTTTTATGACAATAGGCATATTAAAACGTTTTCAGATTGTATCTTGTCAGATTATAATAAGCAAACTCTACGGAATCAATCAGTATACTGTTTTTTTCCGAGTCCAGAGATTCGACTTCCCATTTAACCGGATAGGCCCTCTGACATATCCAGCCATAAACAGGTATTTTGTCGTGTCCCAACAGAGTAATCCCTATATCTTTCGGAACGATAGGTTCCGAAAGATTAGTATGGAATGTGTTTTTTATCCATGCAATGAAAGAGGAATCATACAGGATCAATGCTCTCTTCATTACCAGGTTGGAATTTTTTATCCGTTTGGGTAGTTTATACTCCCCCAGATTATCTCCTCCCTGAATGATGGTTTCCACTTCCATCTCCGAATTCAATCCTGTCACCTCTTTAAAAGGGATGGTACCTATTCCGGAAATGGTCACCTCAAAATAAAAAGCAACCGGCAGATGAGCATCTCTATCCATTCGATTTGCATGTTATTGATAGGGTTAACCGATCGTGACTCCTTCATGAGCGACTTCCAGTGTTTCCACGGCGACTTCATTACCATCGGACTTCATATCCGTTCCGGTAATTTTAGTGGGCCACGCGTTTTTCAGTGTCCAGGTCTGTACCGGGGCTCCTCCTTCGTCCAGCAGACTAATGGTTACCCCTACCCGTTCAATAGTGTTCATTTTGATTTTGCTGAACCATTCCCAGTAAGATTTGTCCCCTTTGAACACTCCTTTTTTTAGGGTAATGTTACTGAACTTTTTGATCCCAGGCATTTTGATCGTTGAAAATTCGGGACTGTTGCCATGCCTGTATTCAATCACCTGTGCTTCCACATCCAGTCCGGATACTTCCTGGAAAGCTCCTTCTTTGTCGCCAATTTTTACCTGAAAATAAAACTTAGGTAAAGGCCATACAGTGTCTTGTGCATCTCCTGCCATAATCTCTTCTTTTTTGTGGGTTATTTAATTAACTTTTCTGCATTTGTTGCTGGAATGTGATCTCAATAAATTCTGCCGGCCGTACAATGGCTACCAGCACAGTTACACGCATGATCCCTTCGAGGATGTCTTCCGGAGTCATCGTTTCCCCCAAACCGACATGTACACTGTAGGCATCATCCGGAACAGCACCGGCGAGACCTCCACGCTTCCAGATCCCATTCAGGAAATTGCTGATCATACTTCGTACACTGACCCAGGTATTCGCTACGTTCGGATCGAAAACATACGCCCGTGCCGCGTTTTTAATGGATTCTTCCAGCATGATCATTGTTCTTCTCACATTTATATATCTCCAGTCCAGCGAATTTCCGTCCAGTGTACGTGCTCCCCATACTTTGATACCTTCACCGGTGAAAGAACGGATGGCATTGATCGCTTTGCCGCTTAACGGTACATTGAGGTCTTCCTGGTCCTCATGAGTCAGGTTTACTGTGGGACTTACCGCGGTAGCTACACTGACATTGGCCGGTGCTTTCCACACTCCCCGTGTATTGTCGACCATCGTAAAAACCCCGGCCATCGCTGCTGAAGCCGGCAGACAGTTTACTTTCAGGAGGGCATCCCTGAGAATATCTTTATACAAAGGGCTAATGGCCCGGAGTGTTTTGTGTAATTCCATAAGATCCTCTTTCCGGGTTACCTCACTTATTTTATCAAAGATTTCAGCATACTGGGCTTTTCTGGCTTCTATCTTTTCTTTCTCTTCTTCATTTTCCGGCAACGGAAACAGGTCTTCCAACTGGTCTTTCAATAATTTTACCAACGTCTCCCGTGAGTCCTGGCTGATATTTTCCAGGGTAATGTCGGAATCCTGTAAAATGGCCGTGTGTAACCAGGGATAATAAGCGGCTCCATAGCTTAGGTAGTTACTGCCAATCTGTTCCCTGAATGTATTGACCATGTCTCCTGCCTCCGGATCTTTCCGGCTTTTATCCCCGTTGTACAGGTCAAAGATGGCAAAGCGGTTTTTCATGTCGTAACCGCAATGTTTTAGCATAGCTTCCTGTACGGTTTTACAATTACCCCCGTCCAGGTTGACCGCTTCCGGAATAACCACCATAGTGGGCTCCTGTTCTTTCAGCAACGTTCCTACTCCTTGTATAAAGAACGCTGCATTTAGCTCTTCTGTATAGTCCCCTACGGAGACAATATAGCAGGGACCTCCTCCATTAGCAAAAAAGAAAAGCATGTGATAATAGAGGGTATGTTTCCTTTCGTAGGTGACTATATTTTCCGGATCGCCCTCCACAAGGCTGAACTGTGGTGTGGGTGCACCTCCGAAATAAGAGTGGTATTCAGCCATAGAAGAGATCCTCCAGGGCGTGTTTTTCAGGGTTTTGTTTCCGTTCTGTGCTTTTTCGGTGTAACCGATAAATGCCGGAACTGCTGTCGCTACTTCAACTACCGAATTGGGGAATGCATTTTTCTCAACGATATACACTCCCGGTGTTTTCATTGCTGCCATTGATGAATTAAATATTAATTAATAATAGAAATAACTGCTTATCACTTCTCCGGGCTCTACCACCGAGGCTGAAGTTACTTTAGGAAACGGCATGTGGTTATTTAACAACCGCCTTCCGTTTTCCCGTCTTTCCCACAAACCTATTTTATAAGGATAGGTCTCCTTCATAGGAATAAATGAGGACGAAATTGAACGGTAAGCCTCTTTTTCCCCGGGAAAAGAGATGGGTTCAGGAACAGAGAAGATCAGCCTGTCCTGGCTTTCTTTTAGTTCGACCGGATACGTATTATTACCGTATTTGGGAATCAATATGTATTCCCAGCGTACCTCACGGCATGGAAGCGTGATGGGTATCTCTCCCGGCCTTTCAGGGAATTCCGGGTCAATACGAACCTGGAGATATTTAGGGATTTTCCCACCCTCTTCTCCGGCGTAAAGCCGGAAGCGGATTCCTGCAGAGGTACTTTGCAGGCCGGTATCCTCCCAGCGGGTCATATAGTAAAAGTCAGGAGATTTTATAAGTAGTTCAAAGTCAAGGAAAGTTTCCGCTTCTTTTAAAATGAGATTACAGAGGTTCAGCGTTCCGGGTTCTGTTTCCGGTTTTAACAATACCCATTGGGCTGCATTCTGCTTGCGAAACAGTAGTCTGCTTTTCTGCAGAAACCGGGAAGTAGCATCCGTTTCTTTAAGTTCCACGCCAGCATTTTCCGTATGGAAGAAAGTATGCCTGACCGTGATCGTGATCCAAGCCTTATATGTCATGATTTTACTTCTGAATTTGTACCGGGAGATGAAATAAGGGCCGATAGATCTGCCACTTCCTGCCCGTCAACAGTCAACAGCCTGAGCTTACACAATACGGAAGGGAAATAATTTCCTCCGTTTACACTCCACAAATTTGATTGTTCCTGAAAAGATAAATTGACGGGTTCAATCGTAATCATAGAACCGGTTTCCTGGAGGTCTACTATATAATTTTTTTGTATAAATGATAATATTCCCGAAAATAGCCGGAGAGACTCCGCGTACTGCTTTTCTGAAAACAACATGGAGATCAGTATATAGATATTCAACTGCCAGGATGGTGCCGTTTTCCGGGAATAGGTATTTCCCATAGCCTGTTGGCCAAACCGGATTCCTCCGGATGTTTCTCTTTCTATGTTTACCAACGATATTCCTACCCGGTTTTTAGGGGATTGTCCTCCATTTTCATTTACTGTACATAAAGAGACAATCTCCTCATTTAATTTGAAAGATAACTTCAAATGATTATTTAATAATTGTGTGAAAAAAGTCAGCGTTTTATACATACTCCACGTATTTAGTTATATAAAATTTACACAGGGGTCAATGGCGAAACTAAAGAGAAAGTTTTGGAATACTATGTCAAATTGTAATTTTTATATGACAAATCATTAATAATAGAATTTTACAGGATGAAAAATTTAGTATTTACAGTTAGTCTTTTACCTGCGATTTCCAGCATCACTTTAGTGAATAATATGCAATTCTCTGATAATCTTTGGATAATCCTATTATTTGTGAGTGCCTTGCCGGTCACCCTAAGACTTTTGTATCTGGAAAAGAAAAACCGCCGGTTGTTATTGCGGATTAAAGAAATGCGATCCTACAACAGGAAAACGGAATGCCCGGCACATGCTGGTTCTGATAATAACCCGGTTGAGATTCCGGAGATAGATAGATTATTTATATTGGCCGATCAAACCATACGAAGGGAAAAATTATACCTGAATCCGGACCTGGTACGCGACGACGTGATAAAACTCCTTTCAGTCAACAGAAATGCGTTTATCCGGGCCATAAATAAACATGCGGAAAGTTTTACCGACTATATAAACGACCTTCGTATGGAAGCTGCTTTGAAAATGCTCCGGGAATCAACGCCTGTTACTATAGAATATATTGCCGGAAATGCAGGCTTTGGTTCTGCACGCAGCTTCTACCGCCTGTTTAAACGCAAATACAACACATCTCCCTCAAAATACAGAAAACGTCTCCATCAGAACCAGTAAACAGAGTATAATTTTTTATGGGTTAAATAGGTCTGCGAAACTTAATGAACGGGTCTGCGAAAGTATCAGACAGTTTCACAGACCTATTGCGATAATTAACTCCCTCTATAAGTAGAATAGCCATTGGCTGATACAGTAATAGGGATATGGTAGTGAGTCTGATCCTTAATCTGGAATAATACCTCAATAGCAGGATAGATAGACTCTATTCCCTGGTTGGTAAAATAAGGCAGGGTATCGAATTGTAGTTTGTAAGCACCCTCATTATTTACACCAGCGGGAAGAAACTGGTTCACCCGTCCGTTCTCGTCAGTCTTTCCCATATCAATAATTTCAAAAGCACTTGTTTCCGTGTTATACTTAAAAAGTATAATGGTCACGCCACTGGCGGGTTTCCCCAGATGAATATCCAAAATATGAGTACTCAATTGATATGTTTCCTCCGTTTGTGCAAACAATTTACCACAAATCATACAAGACAATAATACAAAAACTAAATAAACTCTTTTCATCACAACTGTTATTTATACACCTTAAAAACATATCCGGAACGGTTTTGTTTGAGAACCGGATTTTATGTCTTTGAGTTTCTTAGCTTTGTTTGTTTAAGAGTTTCCTCTACATGGATGCGGGAATTGCTTCCACTATTCTGTTTATTTTTCCGGTTATAGTAGTTATTATTATAGCTGCATTTTAGATTACCGGGATTGCAAATCCCAGAATTCACATCACCGGGTGGTTTGATCTGTTCCCCGGCAGTCACTTTTCAGATTTTCTACAGGCTCTGGAGAGGGTGTGCAACCCATTGATTATTCCACAAACCCGGGCATTCCCTGGATTTGGCATACAGTAGGTCTCCGGCCTGGATACTCAGCATCCGTAAGAGCTGATGGGATTTCCAATAGTTTTTCTGCCATTACCCTATACGATTTTTATCCTGAAAACTCCTGTTTACCGGCTCAAAAAGTAATGGATAACGGCAAAAAGAGGATTGGATTTGCTCCTTTCACTGCTCAATCGGGCAGGATTTCATAACGGGTTTCGGGAAACCAGTCTTCGAGTAGTTTGTCGACTTCCCATTCAATGGCAGGGGTAATGTGCTGCTTGACTTTTTTATAAATGGTCCATATACTGAACGCTTCATCGGTTAATCCCAACAGGGAATAGGTACCGGAAGGGATCAGATCAATGGGCAAAAGTAAATATGCAAAAGCCAATAGGATCAGTTGTTTGTCTTTCCGGGGAGTCTCCGGGCTTTTCCAGACAAAATAAAGCAATAGCAGGGGCCGTGTAGCTACCCGGCCGGCTTTTCTTCCATACTCTCCGATTTTCTCTAACAGTTCGTTGTTATCCATATTAAACAAGTTCATCGTAATAATTTCAAAGGTAAATAACTTTTATAAATTAGACGCAACCGTTCCTATTTGGTTACAGTTGATCTGTGATTTTTTTGAAAATATGCCGTGCAAGGAGAGTGATTCCTATCAGGAGGAAAGGGGCTATATAAAAGGGAATATAGGGATAGTTACCTGTTTGTTCAAAGATAACTCCATAGAGGAGCTGCCCCAGCGGAAGGGTGCACATACAGACGCACATAAAACAGGAAATTACTTTTCCGGTAAGGTGTTGGGGGGGTAGTTTTTGCAGGTAGGACATGACCTGGATCTGAAAGATGGTGGACAACGCCACCAACACCCCGCCTCCGGTGGTCAGGAGGAGATAAACCAGCCTGGAATCTGCCTGTATTTGTAAGGTGATTCCTCCGGGAAGGACGGCCAGCGCACACCCGGACAGCAGGAACGGGACGGTCCGGAGGGATAATTTGCCGGACAGAATTCCCGCAAGCAGTCCTCCCAGGATAGCTCCGGCGGCCATCACTCCCTGCGCATATCCATACAACCGGTTGGCTGTATCCGGCGTAAAGCCCAGATGTTGGGTAACCAGGACCGGAAGCCCGATCACAACCAGAGAGGTCAACAGAAGCCCCAGGGAAGCAAACAGCAGAGAGATTTGCCACAATACCGGCCGCTCCCTGAACAGGAAGTGAAAACTTTCTTTCAGGTCTCCCCAACCAATGGCGATTATATTTCCTTTTGATGGTTTTTTCTCAAAAGGAATCCGGATCCACATCTCCATGAGGGCGGATACGGAAAAGCAGGCTATACTTACATACAGGATAGGTGGTAAGCCGGCAACAGAGAAGAGGATACCTCCCATAACCGGTCCCAGCATACCGGACAGGGAATTAATCAGATTGATAATTGAATTGCCCTGCATAAGATGTTCTTCATCTACCAACACGGGGATACTGGCCTGTACCACGGGCTGATACCCTCCCTGGATCCCGGACAGGAACATCAGGGTGATGGCCATCAGCGGCACAAGGTCTATCTTTCCTTCGAGCAAACAGAAGCTTATGATCAGCAGGGCTGTACAAAAGTCCAGGAGGACCATCATATTTTTCTTGTTCAGACGGTCGGCGATGATCCCTCCTACCGGAAACAAGACCAGCATAGGAAGAAAAGCGGAGGCCATAATGGTTCCGAACAACGCGGACGAGCCTGTTTGGTTTAACAGGTAAAGCGGAAGTGCATACCGCAGAATTTGATTTCCAAAAACAGAGATGATCTGCCCTACGGCAACCAGGATAAAATCTTTTGAATAGTTGGCTATTTTCATTTTTTGATCATTTAATGGATACATTTTTTCTTTTGTTGAATGACTGATGCAAACTTACCGGACATTTTAGGAACAAAATAGTTACATTTGACTTAAAAATAGTCGTAAAAGATCTACTATGGCAAAAGACAGACAAGAAACGGAACCGGACGTTTTGAAAAGGCTGGCCCATCTATTAGGGACGGAAGTCAAAAATAACAGGCTGGAAATCCCGGATACGGCCGGCAGCGGATATTGCGCCGGATTTATTTTTAACGAACATATCCGGATGATGGTCATGCATTATGAACTAAAGGAGGATATGGTGATCGAAAACAAAGAGCTATGTCCATCTGGACGGATGATCCTGTTTAAGTTCCGGAATATTTTCCCTAAAACAGAGACTAAAACACTTCCTTCGGTTTTAATCGCGACTAATAGCCTCTATACAGAGGCGGTTATCCCTATCCATACTCATACGGCGACTATTAATATCGAAGTGGATGCGGATTACCTGAGTAGCCTGTTTGACTCGCCGGGAAAATCCCCGGTTTTGCAAAGCCTGTTACAAAATATGCAACCTTTGCTATTTGAACAGATGATCAATCCCACTTTACAGAATATCGTACATGAAATGGTAACGGGTTCGGTTAATAGAACGTTTGAACTGTTTTTTCTCCGGATAAAAGCGGAGGAGCTGGTTTGCCGGTTATTAATGGAATTGGAGAAACGGGAGGAAAAACAGGTGTATCCCCTGAACAGCTATGACATACAAACGATTTACCACATAAAAGAGCAAATGCTTGCGCACCCGGGAATTCCACCGGTGATTAACGAGCTGGCTGCTTCAGCCAATATGAGCCCGTCCAAACTCAAACGCCTGTTCAAACAAATTTTCGGTAAGAGTCTGTTCAGTTATTACCAGGAATTCAGGATGAAAGAAGCAGCCCGTCTGTTAAAAGAAGAAAAACTATCTGTGACGGACGTGGGCTACCAACTGGGCTTTACGAACCTGAGCCACTTTACCCGTGTCTTTGAACAACACACCGGCCTGAAACCTAAAAAATATTCGTTGAGGTAATGATCCTTTATTCCTGTTTGCTCCAGATCCGAAGGTTCAGGTTCAGGTCTTCCACGATCTCGGCAAATGCCCGGATGATTTCATATTCGCGTTTTAGTTTGCGTGTATTAAAAACAGAGCGCCAGATCGAGGCTTCAAAATGGTTGGTAGCATCGGAGACCGCAATCAGGATAGAATTGTTCCGGAAACTGATCATCATGTTTTTCCCCCTGAATTTGTTCTCTAACTCCATGATCCGGCGCATAGTGGAAGGGGTAAGGATATACCGGGCTTCTATCTGGTCGGTACAATAAGTATTAAAATTCTTTTCAAATTCAGGATCTTCCAGATACACCCGGTTTGTTTTAGAGGCAAACATTTTGGTTCGTTTCACCTGGATATCACACCGGAACTCTTTGGAGAAATCGGCTATAAAGATGAAACCCCTGAAAATATCCTTCCAGTGGGTCCGGGTTTGTCCTTTGGAATTGGTGGTCTGATGCTTCTCCTGGGCATGCACTTTAGAAAAAGAAATCCGGGTCTCCCCGACCTTTCCGGTGATCATATCTTCGGAGGAATAGCGGTCCGGTTGTCTGAACAGGTTACTTCGTACAAAGTCATTCTCTTCAATCCCGGCAGATGGAATATAAATCCCCTCCTCCACCAATGCTTCTACAAACGGAGTCACAATGGAGAATTTGTACTCCTCACTCACGGCTTTGGATTGAAACCAGAGTAGGGTTCCTACAATTCCCACTTCCAGGAATATACAAATACCCAGGACAATATGAAACGCACCGGGAAAACGGATATAACTCAACAAACTAAGCGCGCCACACACTCCGGTTACGGCAAGCGTGATGAGAAGGGCTTTCCGTTGCCGCTGCCGGCGGGTCTTTTCTACTTTTTGCAGATCGGGTTCCAACCGGTCTATCAGTTGGTTAAAAGAGGGTGCTGTCTGTTTTGTCGGTTCCATGCTAAAAGGGTTAAACGGTTTGAAAAACAAAAATAAGTAAAATCCTGGTGCTTTGCCGGAAAACAAGTCTGTTTTTTAAACCGGACAACCTTTTTTCCTGTTTGTACGGATAGTGTAAAACCTCTTAAATTAAAGAATATGTTAGAT
>JAJQES010000471.1 GCA_021201565.1 Tannerellaceae bacterium | reverse complement strand
CCCGGATCCTGTAACCTGTAAGTTTTCTATTTACACAAAAGTATGGATAGTCCCTAAAATAAAAAACGAGATACAGTCCTTCTGTATCTCGTTTCTGCTTATTTATATATGTATGTTTATCGTCTGTCACCACGCGGGCCCTGCGGACGCTGGGTTTCCAGATATTTCTTATACTGGTCATCAGTGAGGATCGTTTTAACACGCTCATTCTTTTCATTCATTTTTCTCTGCATCTCCTCACGTCTTTTTTCCCTTTCTGCCTGGGTTAATTCACGATTGTTTTCGCGATCGTTCATCATCTCTTCCCGGTCTTTCATCATGCGTTCCGCATGCTCATTTTCAATCTTACGAAGTTCAGCAGCCTGATCATCGTTCAGTTTCAGATCCTTAATGGTTTTTTCCACACGTTCCGTATGGTCCATCCGCTGACCTCTTCTATCACTTTGAGCCACTACAGACCCTGCACTCAACAATACGATTAAACAAATACCTAAAATCTTCTTCATAACTCTACTTTTTAATAAATCTTATTTCATTGAATTGTTTTTGAAACACTTCACACTCATAGACAAATTAAAAAAGAAATGGTTTAAGCGGTTGGAGAAAAATAGCCTTTTTTAAAGACCCTGAAGATTCTAACCGTTCAAACCACATTCTATTTAAGATTTATTAAACCCCAGCAAAACAACCATTTAGTCGACCCTTCCGCAAGGTCGTACATTCTTTCCGGTTCGTCCGGTCAGGTCATCCCCCAGATCTTCCCGGGCATTTTCGGCCATCGCTTCCAGCTTTGCCACGATTTCCGGATACTGGCCATACACATTGTACCGCTCTCCCGGGTCACGGCGCAGGTCAAACAAGAGAGGTTCCTCCAACGGATGATACTCAGCCACCTGGCCCGGCATCCCATCCATTCCGGGCGCAAACCCTTCATACGTACGGTGCGTATGAGGAAAAATCAGTTTAAAACTCCCATCTGTCACTGCTTCCAGGCTATTTTTACGATAATAATAATAGAATGAAGTCCGTGGATTGGCTCCCTCTTCCTGCTGTAATAATGGCATCAGGTTCACCCCGTCAATCAGGTGATTGGGTAAAGGAGCCTCTGCTATATGAGCAAAAGTAGGTAAAAAATCAATCGTAGATGCCAGCTGGTTACAGATAACTCCCTCAGGTATCACCCCTTTCCACTGCATCAGGCAAGGTACCCGCTGGCCTCCCTCAAAACTGGTTCCTTTTCCTTCACGTAACCCTCCTGTACTCCCCGCGTGATTCCCATAATTGATCCAGGGACCATTATCAGAAGTAACAATCACCAGTGTATTTTCATCCAACCCTTCCTTCTCCAGTTTTTCCAGTATCTGGCCGATACTCCAGTCAATTTCCATAATCACATCCCCATACAAGCCCTGTTTACTTTTCCCTTTAAACTTATCGGAAACAAACAGTGGAACATGCGGCATCGGATGAGCCAGATAAACAAAGAAAGGATTCTCTTTATTTTTATCAATAAACTCAAGTGTCCGTTCAGTAAACGCTGTGGTAAACTGAGTCTGGTCCGGGTCCAGGGCAACCGTTTCATCTCCTTCAATCAGAGGCAATGGCGGATAACTTCCGGTCGGATGGTTCGGCCACATATCGTTGGAATACGGAATACCAAAGTACTCATCAAACCCATGATGAACAGGCAGGAAAGGCTTGTGATGTCCCAGATGCCATTTTCCGAAAGCAGCGCAGGCATAGCCCTTCTTCTTTAATACATCTGCGATCGTCTCCTCCCGGTCACTGATCCCGGTTTTGGCATTGTGGTCCGGCGCCCCGGACAATGAAATCCGGTTGGGATAACAACCGGTCAATAAGCCGGCCCTTGAAGCTCCACTGACAGCCTGGGCAGCATACAAGCGGGTAAAACGCATGCCTTCACGCGCCATCTTATCCATATTTGGCGTTTCATATCCAATAGCCCCCGTCACACCCAGGTCCCCATACCCCATATCATCCATAAATACCACAATAAAATTAGTATGGTCCTGAGCCGGAACGGCAAGGGGAGACAAGAGCCCGAGGGAAATGCAAATTTTGTTTAACCTGTTTAGATTCGTCATATTTATTAAGGTATTAAATGTCACAAAAGGCAAATATAATCAAATCCATAGATAAAAATCCCCGAAAGAAAAGCATTTTACACTTGATCACAATTTAGTTAATAAAAACAAATCCTCACATTCCTTATTAAACGATCCACATCTCAGGGTGTCTATTCAAACGTGTGAAAAATAAAAAGTATGTATATGAACTCGGTAAAAATTCTTTGGGTATTAGTCTTTATCTTATTTTCTTTTTCAGGGATTGCCCAGCAGTCCTATTCAAATGTTGAAGTGAGAGGGGTGATCGTCGAAGAGGGGAATAAAGAACCCATCGAACAAGCTACCATCCGCCTGCTTAGTGTCCGGGACAGTTCTTTAATCGGAGGTGTGGTAAGTTCCCGCAACGGGAGTTTCTCCATTAAAGATGTAAAACCGGGCAAGTACCTGTTACATGTTTCCTTTATTGGGTTTGATCCGCTGTACCAACCCCTGGAGATTACCGGCCAGCGCAACCCGGCTAACCTCGGTACACTGGAAATGACGGACGGCACCATCAACCTGGGTGAAGCCGTGGTTATCGGAAAAGCCGCGGAAGTAGTAGTTAAAAATGATACTGTCGAATACAATGCCGACTCGTATAAAGTAACCGAAGGCGCTGTCCTGGAAGACCTGTTGAAACGTATGCCGGGAGTTGAAGTAGACAGCGAAGGGAAGATCACCGTCAATGGAAAAGAGATCTCCAAGATCCTGGTGGATGGAAAAGAGTTTTTCTCGGATGATCCTAAAGTAGCGTCCAAAAACCTTCCCGCGGATATGATCGACAAAATCCAGACCTATGAAAAGAAAAGCGACATGGCACGCATGACCGGGTTCGATGACGGCGATGAAGAAAACGTCATCAACCTGACTGTCAAACCAGGCATGAAACAGGGATGGTTCGGAAATGCTTTTGCCGGATATGGCAGCCACGACCGTTACGAAGCAAACGGGATGGTCAACCGGTTTATTAACAATGACCAGTTAACTGTCATGGGAGGAATAAACAACACGAACAACATGGGAGCCAGTGACCTTGCCTCTACTATGTTCTCAGGCATGGGAGGCGGAGGAGGCCGCCGGATGGGAGGTGGTTCAGGTGCCGGAAACGGAATTACGACTTCCGGTAATATCGGGACAAACTTCAATAAAGAATTCAATCCTAAGCTGACACTCAACGGAAACCTGCGCTACTTCCATTCCGATAATGACGCAGAAAGCATCAGCCGGACAGAAAATATCATGTCTGCCGACAGTTCCACCTTTGAAAACGAAAAAAGCCGTAACAATTCTATCAGTAACAATTTTGGTGCAAACTTCCGTTTAGAATGGAAACCGGATGAACTGACCACCATCATCTTCCGTCCCGACTTCAGTTATAGCCGGAGTGAAACCATCAGCGACGGGACAGCCTATTCGTACGACAATCATGAAGCTCCGATTTATAATACGGAAGAGGTCTATTATTCCAAAGGAGACGGATATGACCTGAATGCCCAACTGGAAGTCAGCCGTAAACTGAATGACAGTGGACGTGTACTTAGTTTCTCCCTGTCCGGAGGATACAGTGACCGGACCAACGAAGGGGATAACTACTCATTCACAGAATATTTCCAACGGACCAACGGAGCCACCGAAGAGCTGATTGATCAACAATTCCGCTATGAAAACAACGGCTACAACTACCGGGCGTATGTTTCCTGGGTAGAGCCTCTGGGACGGAACAACTTTTTGCAGGCCACTTACAGCATCCGTCAGAACAAACAGGAATCCCTGAAAAACACCTATTCCCTGGGAGACGACGGATTCTACAATATGCTGGACACAGCTTATAGCCAGAGTTATGAAAACAACTTCATTACGCAACGTGCCAGTCTTAGTTTCCGGGCTCAACGTGAAAAATACAATTACCTATTCGGGATCAATGTGGACCCTTCCTACAGTAGTAGCCGCAATTTTGTGGGTGACAGTACCACCTCCAAACTTTCCCGGAATGTAGTAAACGTTTCACCAATGGCACAGTTTAACTATATGTGGGACCGCCGTACCAACCTGCGGATCAACTACAACGGACGTACCAGCCAGCCCTCTATGACGCAGTTGCAACCGGTGCAGGTAATCACCAGTTCCACCAATATAACAGTAGGGAATCCGGATCTGAAACCAACCTATACAAATAATCTTTCTATCCGGTTCCAACGATTCCAGCCCGAACAACAACGGGCCATGATGGTCATGGCAAATGTCAATTACACCATCAATGACATTGTAAATAAGTCCCAATATGATACAGACGGTAGTGGTAAAAGAGTAACCACCTACGAAAATGTAAACGGCAACTACAATGCAAACGTCCGGCTGATGGTAAATTCACCTCTGCGTAACCGCAAATTTTCCTATAGTACTATGACATACGCAGGTTACACAAATTCAAAAGGGTTTATTAATGCGGACGAAAATACCAGCCGGAATCTGAACTTACAGGAACGTGTCAGTCTGGATTTCCGTTCAGACTACCTGGATTTAGGAGTAAATGCAAATGTACGGTACAGCGATGTGACAAACACCTTACAGGGACAGTCCGACCTAACCACCTGGAATTACGGAGTGGGTGGAAATACAACCATCTATCTCCCCCAGAACTTCAAAATTGAAAGTGACATCAATTATTCGGCAAACTCCGGTTATTCAGACGGATTCGACCAGAAAGAGGTCCTTTGGAACGCGTCAGCATCCAAATCCTTCCTGAAAAACAACCAGGCTACTATCCGGTTCAAAGTCTATGATATCCTGCAACAACGCAGCAATATTTCCCGGAGCGTAACAGCGAATTATATACGGGATGCGGAATACAATACACTGAGCAGTTATTTCATGTTCCACTTCATCTACCGGTTCCAGATCTTCTCCGGTGGAGCAAGTGCCGGCGATATGCCCCGCGGCCCCCGTGGTCCCGGCGGAGGCCCCGGAGGTCCTCCCCGCTTCTGATCTAACCGTATAATAATAGACTTGTAGATAAGCTAAAGAGACGCAGAATTCTAAGACCTATTTTTTGCATAGGTCTTAGAATTCTGCGTGCTCTCTACTTCAAATTCACAAAACAAACCAAGTAAAAAGAGTAGATCATATTAACCGGCCATACTCTTCCAGCTTCGCTTTACAAAGCCGTTGGGTAATCTCCCGCAGACGCTCCACTTTTTGAAAAAGAGCTATGATGTCCTCACGGGTTACCACAAACTTCGGATTATAGCGTGCTTCCACATACGCCGCTTTCAGGAGTTTAAACAACCGTTTCTCCTCCGTTGTGTCCCGGGGAAACACCTGCGGCAGTTCCTCCGAATATTTGCGGACCGAAGAAGCCAGTTTCGTCAGGTTGTGTTGTTTGCTATTCTGCAGCGTAAACACCAGCCGGATCGCATAATAATAGTTCTCGCAGGTTTGGTGAAGCAGGAAAGACGTCATCCTATACTCTTTTCTCGAATAATAAAATTTAGCTCCCTCCAGGAAGCTATTTGCCCATTCAAACTTCTCCTCAAAATACTCCTCCGCCTGCTGTTTGATCTCATCATAGCGGAGCTTGCGGCGGCGCGCCAGTTTAAAGCGGCCACTGTCATAGAGGATCACCCCTTCCTGTTTGACCTGGGTATAAAAATAGCGTCCTTCCGACAGGTCTTTATTCAGTTTTTTTATATCATCATTGATAAACTCCACAGGCGTTTGTCTGTCCGGGTCCGTGTAATACAACTCATCCACCCGGTCCAGGATCTGCCCGGCTGCTTTGTCCGTGATCCCCGAAGTGGCCACCAGGATATCGTAATCACTCCGGTAACTGGTAGGGATACCAAACTCCACCCGTTCGTCGTAATCCACATACTCATTGCGGGCATAACTTCCGTACAGGACAATCAGTTCCGCCTCAGGCAGACGCTTGCGGATCATCTCCGTGAGTCTCCTCAGGTCATCCTGTTTCCGTTTGGGTAAGTAAGCAATTGATTTTTTCATCCTGTATGACTTTTATAAGACAAAAATAAAAAGATACCTCCAATAAAAAGACTTTTCCCAAAACAATTTAAACATTTGTTTCAACAGACAGGTATAGCACGGATTCAGAAATTAGTGGTGGTCGGAAGATTTTAACGTATTGATTTTGTTTATTCTTCCCTTTGAAGAGGCTATGTAAAAACGCAGATCTAAAATCGAAAAAGTTACGATTTGTAAGTTAAACAATCTCTGCAAGGGAGTAAGAAATAGCCCAGGGTCGAGCGTAGCGAACACCCTGGGTGAAGAGGAGAGTAGTTCCTGACCCTTGGAAAGGTTCTACCGGGATAACACACTGCATAGTGCAACCCGTTTCAGGGTTGAGGTGGGTACGTGGTTTCTGACCCAGGGTAGTGCTTCGCTGAACCCTGGGCTATGGCAATATTCCCTGCAGGAATAAATCTTCCGGCCACAATTGATCCGGAGATCCGCGCCGGCAATATATACATGTCTGATGGAAAGACCAACGAAGACTAACGCAAAGAATAAGGAAGATAAACTCAAAAGAATACGAAGACTAACTAAAAAGTACGGGAAGTCTAACAGATTACACCATGGTGTAATAGAGATTATACCACGCTGTAATTTAGATTTCACCTGGGTGTAATAAGGATTTCACCTGGGTGTAAGGAATTAATGAGGAGTAGTTTCCGAAATAATACCCAGGAAGCCGGAAAAGAGGACACCGGCTTATACAAATATACTATAAGAAAGTCTTTTTTCCAAGAGGTTTGCCTTTTATCTGACAAGATTTATTCTGCCTGGTTTCTGATTCAGAGAAAGAGTATTTTAATTTAAAGAAGTCCAAAATGTTGTAACGCCCGGTAGATACCATCCTCATCCACAGAAGAAGTCACATAGCCGGCCACCTGTTTGACCTCCTCTTCCGCATTGCCCATAGCGACACCGGTTCCGGCAAAGGTCAACATTTCTATGTCGTTTCCTCCGTCACCAAACGCCATAATCTCCTCACGGGTAAGTCCATAATAATCCAGTACCTTTTCAATTCCGGTCTGCTTACTGCCACCGGCCGACACTACATCCGTGAATAAGGGTGACCAACGGGTAGCTGCGCAACCAGGCAAATGCGACATGATCTTCGGTTCCTGTCCTTCGTTGAAAAAGGCAATTAATTGAAACACATCTCCGGCAGGTACTTCCCGGAGGGGACGATGGGGCGGTTCAGGGAAATCCAGTAAATCAAGAATTTCAGTTACTGTTTCATTTTTGTAATTAAGATACATGGCAGACTCCTGCACAAAGATGCAGGGAAAATCCTCGACTGTTTCCTGATAGGTAAGTAAGGCTTCCAGGTCAGCGGGGTCAATGGGATTCTTATAAATGACTTCATCCTTTCCGGCAAAACAATAACTACCGTTCAAAGTCACATAGCCATCAAACTGCAGATCGCCCAGATTATTGATAGCCATCAAATGGCGTCCGGTAGCTATAAACAATTTAATTCCTTTTTCCCGTAACGCACGCAAAGCATTCACAGTAGATTCCGGTACACGATGGGTATTAAAACTTACCAAAGTCCCATCAATATCAAAAAAAATCGCTTTAATCATCTTTTTTTATTTAGAAGTTAAGAAGTACAGAAGTCAAGAAGCAAGCATATAATAAGTAACAAACTTTTGTACTTACTCTTTTCATTCTTACCTTCTAAAGAAGCGAAGCGCCTGATCACTTCTTACTTCTTAACTCCTGTACTTCTTACTTCTTAACTTCTTATTTACACATATCCTGTATGATAGAGATCAATTCACCTCCCAGGGCTTCTGCGTCTGCCATGGTAGAGGCTTCGGCATAGATCCGGATGATCGGTTCGGTATTACTCTTGCGTAAGTGAACCCATTTATCAGGAAAATCAATTTTAACTCCATCAATATCGGTAATATCATATTGAGCAAACTTCTCTTTTACCTTCTCCAGAATGGCATCCACATCTATTTCCGGTGTTAGCTGAACCTTCTGTTTAGAGATAAAATAAGGAGGATAAGAAGCCCGTAGCTCACTTGTTTTCATATTCTTTTTCGCCAGCTGAGTCAGGAATAGCGCAATACCTACCAATGCGTCACGTCCGTAATGACTGGCCGGGTAAATCACTCCCCCGTTTCCTTCACCACCGATCACGGCATTGGTTTCTTTCATTTTAGCTACCACATTTACCTCACCCACTGCCGCGGCATTGTATTCACAACCATGCGCACGGGTCACATCCCGCAGGGCACGGCTTGAACTCAGGTTACTTACGGTATTGCCTGGTGTATGGCTCAATACATAGTCACTCACAGCCACCAGGGTATATTCTTCTCCAAACATGGCTCCATTCTCACAAACAACTGCCAGACGGTCCACGTCCGGGTCTACCACAAATCCGACATCCGCTTTTGCCTGTGTCATCAACGCCGAGATCTCAGTCAGATGTTCAGGTAACGGCTCCGGGTTATGGGCAAAGTTTCCATGCGGATTACAGTGCAGTTTAAAGATCTCTTTCACTCCTAATGCAGAGAGCAGATCCGGGATCACAATGCCTCCTACTGAATTGACACAGTCAATCGCCACCCGGAAGTTTGCTTTACGGATGGCTTCCACATCCACCAGCTCCAGCTCCAGTACGCTCTGGATATGTTTGCTGTTATAGGTAGTATCTGTAATAACTTTTCCCAGATGGTCCACATCCGCAAAAAGGAACTCTTCCGCTTCCGCGATCTGTAATACCTGTTGTCCCTCTTCCGCATTCAGGAATTCCCCTTTTTCATTCAACAGTTTAAGGGCATTCCATTGCCGTGGGTTGTGACTGGCTGTCAGGATAATTCCTCCACATGCTTTTTCGGCAGCTACCGCAAATTCAGTAGTTGGAGTCGTAGCCAGGTCTATATCCACTACGTCGAATCCCATACCGGTCAATGTGCCGGTCACTACCTGTTTGACCATAGGGCCGGAAATACGCGCGTCACGGCCTACAACAATTTTGTTGGTAGCTGCTTTTGTGTTTTTTCTGATAAGTGTAGCGTAAGCAGCCACGAACTTAACAATAGCCAAGGGGTTTAATCCCTCCTCCGGTGTTCCACCGATGGTTCCCCGGATGCCTGAAATAGATTTAATTAGTGTCATACGTTTTTTTATTTCTCAAATATGTATCTGACTCTTTCATAATACACAGGCATATAACTTTCCTGTGAATAATAGCTGCCTAACTGGAACGGAACAATCATTTTCACTTCACAACTATCCCTTAACAGGGACAATGGTACTCCCAGACCTTCTGACAGATAATAGTAAGTCTCATCATAATCTCCGGTCATAGAAAAATTCCCGTATGTAAACTCACCCGGGTGTACGGCTCCCGTAAAACTATCAAAGGCATAAGTTGTATCCGCATCCGCGTCGATAAACATTCCTTTTACACGATACAATACTTTTGTTTGATAATAAGTAGCCGTATCGCCGTTCCCCGGTTTGATCACGTTCAGGTATACACCGTTTACATAAATAAATTCGTTCTCTTTGAACTTATGGTCCGCCGGATAATCGCCTAATAAAACAATATTATTATCATCAATAAACCGGTTGATCGCTTTTTCCTGGTCTTTTAGCCTGTCTGTATAAGATTTGGTTTTACTACAGGAAAAACCAATGATAAGAACTAAAAATGCCAGTATAATATTAAATGCCTTTTTCATATTCACTCTTTCAAAATTAATTTTCGACAAAAGTAACGAAACTCTGTCACATGATCGATATATTTCTATGATTCTTGAACCTTTATCAGGCCTTAAATTCTTTTAATCCTTTCTCAAAAACCTGTATAGCATCTTCCAGAGATCCCAAAAATTCTCCTCCGGAAGCATTTTTATGTCCTCCCCCATGAAAGTAACGGGCGGCAAATTCATTACATGGGAAATCACCGACAGAACGTAAAGAGACTTTGATGTACTCTTCATCTTCCCGCAGGAAAACAGAAAAAGAGACCCCATTCATACCAAGGGGGAGATTTACAAATCCTTCCGTATCACCGGGACGATAATTGAAGCGGGCCAGCTCTTTCCGGTCTAATGTTAATAATGCAGTTTGTTGCTCCGGATAAACCTTCATCTTTTCATACAGAAGATATCCCATTAACCGCAGACGCCCTTCGGAAGAAACCTGGTTGACCTTGCGGTAAATCTCATCTTTATCAATACCCTTTTTGATCAGTTCACTGATAATGATATACGTTTCCGGCTTATTGGAATTATAGGTAAATGAACCTGTATCCGTCATCATACCTGTATAAATACATTCGGCCGCCTTTTTGTTCATCAGGTCAAACATACCAATCCGGCAAATAAGACGGAAGATCATTTCACTGGTCGACGAAAATTCAGGATAAGAAATGACTACCCGGCAAAAATCTGTCGCCGGATTCAAATGATGATCGATCATTACTTTCCGGCCCGGAGCAGCGACCACGGCGGGGCCTAACTTTTCAAGACGCTTCGGTTCATTGAAGTCCAGACAAAAGATAACGTCTGCTTCTGCAAGTAATTGTTCGGCAAATTCAGGGTATTTGTCATGGATCACCACCTCTTTTATACCTGGCATCCATTTGTAGAACTCAGGAAATTCATTCGGGACAACCACGTTGACCTCATCTTTTCCGTATTCATTTAAAAAATGATATAAGCCCAAAGAGGAGCCTAACGCATCGCCGTCGGGAGAGACATGCGCGACGATCACAAATTTTTCTCCCTTCTCGACATACTTCTTCGCTCTTTGGATCAACTCTTCACGAATGATTTTAGTAATCATTATCTTTCTTTTAATTAAACAGTTCAAAGGTATCACTTTTTATGGAATTCTTCTTACGCATCCGGAGATATTCTATAGATATGACCAGCAAAACATAGCCTGACAGAAGTTGCCAGCCGCTAAGGGAAAAGGAGATATCCATCCCTTCTATTTCACTGAAACGACAGATGGTCTGATAAAACCAGTGGGTTAGTTTTTCAATTACTCCCTGTAACAACCAACCACCCGGTACCCAGGAAGGCAACAGCAACCAGATCAATGTCAGGGGCATCAGGCAGACCACCATAGCCATGACCGGTAAAGTCGTAAAGAGAAACAGGAAAGTAACTGATTTAAAATACCAGAGACAGAGCAGTGTAAGCCCTACCTGGGCGGAGCAGGCCATTGCCAGCCAACCCACCGGAACAGAAAGCAGGGGATTCCGCAGAGGGAACAGAGAAGTAAACAAGGGAGTCAGATAAAGAATAAAAAAGACAGCCAGACAACTCAATTGAAATCCAATATCAAACAGATAAAACGGATTATAGACCAACATACAAAAAGCAGCCGCGGCCAATGTATTATAGGAATCTGTGATCTTAACCAGATTTGTTCCTATAAGGTAAAAGGAAAGCATCCACCCGGCCCGTAACGCTGAAGCTGCACAACCGGTCATAAACACATATCCCCAGAGAAACAGCAGTTGAAAAAGAAGTACTATCCTGCTCCGCCGCCCATATCCTCCGAAGCAGGAAAAAAGAAAGGTAAGGAATCCACAGACAATGCCTACATGCATGCCGCTCACAGCCAGAATATGCGCAGAGCCGGTGACCCGGAATGCCCGCTTTGCCTGAGCAGATAAATGCTGGCGGTACCCCAGTGTGACGGTAGCCAGTACCATTTTTTCATCTTCGGTCAGGTCCAACCGGTCAAATGAGTCAACCCACTGGTCCCGTATGCCTAAAGCTGTCTCCCGGACGAAAGAGATTTCCCCGGGTTCATATTGTTCCCGCCAATGCGTAAACTGTGTGGAAAGAAAAAGGAGGATCGAAAAGAAAACCATTCCCCATATCCAACGGGACGGGTAACAACTATCAGGGTTGCCGGTCCGATACAGGAAGGAAACAAAAAGAACAACAGCCGGCAGCAGCAGAACGGCCAGGTTAGCAGCTCGGGCACCCAAAACGGGAGCCAACAGGATACCGGCTATCCAGATTCCCAAAGGACGGACCATAGGCCGTTTTCGTAAAGCATCGATCATAGTTTCAGGTAGTGGTAAAAAGGTTAACAGAATAAGATCAAAGCTCTTTCAGTTCCCTGATTGTCTGGTAAGGATCCGGTGACTTAAAGACGAAACTACCTGTAACGAGAATATCGGCTCCGGCCGACAACAGGCGTTTACCTGTCTCCATGTTTACCCCTCCGTCTACTTCAATAAGGGTATGTAACCCTTTCCGCTCAATCATATCTTTTAAGCGAGCCGTTTTCTCAACAGAATGTTCGATAAATTTCTGTCCTCCGAAACCGGGATTGACCGTCATCAGCAATACCATATCCACATCATACAGGATATCTTCCAGCAAGCAGACGGGCGTATGAGGATTTAAAGTTACACCCGCTTTCATTCCTGCTTCTTTAATCGCGGTTACAGTACGGTGCAGGTGGGTACAGGCTTCATAATGGACATTCATCATATAGGCTCCGGTATCAGCCACCTCTTTTATAAATTTCTGAGGTTCCACAATCATCAGATGTACATCCATAGGCTTCTTACAGACTTTCCGGATATCATTTAATACGGGAAAACCAAAAGAGATATTGGGAACAAAAACACCATCCATTATATCCAGGTGAAGCCAGTCAGCTTCACTGTTATTTATCATCTCTATCTCATCCTGCAGGTGCAGAAAGTCCCCGGCCAGCAGGGAGGGTGCTATCAAATGTTTCATAATTCTATAAACCTTTCGACAAAGGTACATAAAAAACAAATGTACCTATAGGTTCAACTCATAACGAAATAATTTTGATTTTTCCTTACAATCTTACGCATATTAAGGATCGCATACCGCATACGTCCCAGAGCCGTATTGATGCTCACCCCTGTAAGTGAAGCAATCTCCTTAAAACTAAGCTCTTTATACAGCCGCAGGTACACAATCTCCCGTTGTGCCACAGGCAGGAAACGGAGAAGGTGCTTCACATTTTGTAGGATTTGTAACCGGATCATTTTATCCTCTACTGTTTCATCACAGAACCGGACATCATTGAAAAGATCTCCTTCCGGACTGTCGTGAATGAAACTCCAGTCACTCGTTTCTCTGCGGCAATAATCTACCATACAATTGTGGGCAATACGCATAATCCAGGATTTAAACCGTCCGGTCTCTTCATAGCCTCCCTTCCGGATCGTACTCAGTGCCCTGACATAGGTCTCCTGCAAAATATCGCTGACCGCGTCTTCTCTATGAACGATAGCTCCGATATAATTATGTAGGATGATTTCATATCTGCTCAACAGCACTTCAAAAGCAGCATTTTTCCCCTCAATGAATAAAGTGAGAAGGGAGTCATCGGTGAGTAAATGAAGATTTTCCATATCTCTTTAAGTTTGGGTTTAAGTAATAGCTGTCTTACTAAACAGCTAAGCATTTAATACAAACAAATATA
>JAJQES010000021.1 GCA_021201565.1 Tannerellaceae bacterium | reverse complement strand
TGTGTGGAGAACAAGCGAAGGATTTAATGTAAATCCTTTCTATCGTGCGGAAGATATTGAAGGGCTTAAAACGGCTGAATCTCTTCCCGGAGAATTTCCGTATGTACGGGGAACCAAAAAAGACAACGATTGGAAGGTGCGCCAAAACATCAATGTGTGCGACTTTAAAGCTGCAAATGAAAAGGCCCGGGAGCTTTTAGGAAAAGGTGTGGATTCCTTAGGTTTCTGCATCAAAGGTGATGAAGTCAATGCGGCGAATATCGCCACCTTGCTCGAAGGTATTTGCCCTGCGGCTGTTGAACTGAATTTCAACACCTGTATCTGTAAAGCAGAAGAATTGATCACTCTCCTGGGCGAGTATTTGAAACAAAGAGGAATTGACGTTGATAAATGTATGGGTTCTGTCAATTTTGATGCGTTCAAAAAACCTTTGTTAAAAGGAAAAGACATGGAAAACTGGGTAGAATGTGCTGCTGCTGTGCTCAAAGCAGGCCGTGCGTTGCCCCGTTATAAAGTATTAGCTGTAAATGCTACTTATTTTAGTGATGCCGGTGCTTATATTATTCAGGAACTGGGATATGCCCTTGCCTGGGGAAATGAGTTGATCGCAAAACTGACTGATGCAGGGTTTACTGCAGAGGAAGTAGCCAAAAATATTAAATTCAATTTCGGAATTTCTGCCAACTATTTCATGGAGATTGCCAAATTCCGTGCAGCCCGTTGGTTATGGGCTGAGATCGTAGCAGCATATAATGGGGATATTTGTCCCTGTGCCAGCAAAATGAATGCCCATGCACAGACTTCCGAATGGAATATGACGATTTACGATGCGCATGCAAATATGTTGCGTACACAGACGGAAGCTATGTCTGCGGCTATTGCAGGCGTTGATACTATTACTGTTCATCCGTTTGATGTAGTATATCAGACTCCGGATGATTTCTCAGAACGTATTGCACGTAACCAGCAACTGCTATTGAAAGAAGAATGTCATTTTGATAAAGTGGTGGATCCGTCTGCCGGCTCTTACTATATCGAGGTATTGACCAATTCCATTGCAGAAGTAGCCTGGAACCTGTTCCTGGAAGTAGAAGAAAAAGGAGGCTTTTATGCTGCTGTTAAAGCTGGTGAAATCCAGCAGGCTGTGAATGCCACAAATACGGCCCGTAAAAAAGCAGTGGCAACCCGTAGAGAAATTCTCTTGGGTACTAACCAATATCCGAACTTTACAGAAGTAGCAGCAGAAAAGATCAAATGTGAAGCTGACTCCTGCGGTTGTGCCGCAACCGGAGCGACTGCGATTCCTGCCCTTGACTTCTCAAGGGGAGCTGCAGAGTTTGAAGAATTGCGCCTGGCTACTGAAAAGAGCGGAAAAACGCCGACCGTATTTATGCTGACTATCGGTAATCTGGCTATGCGTCTGGCTCGTTCACAGTTCTCCAGCAACTTCTTTGGATGTGCCGGATATAAACTGATTGACAATTTAGGATTTGATACCGTTGAAGCAGGGGTAGAAGCTGCATTAAAAGCAAATGCTGATATTGTAGTTCTTTGCTCAAGCGATGACGAATACGCTGACTATGCTCCGGCTGCCTATAAAGCGCTGGATGGAAAAGCGACTCTTGTGGTAGCGGGTGCTCCTGCCTGCATGGACGAGCTGAAAGCTCAGGGAATAGATCAGTTTATCAATGTAAAAAGCAACGTGCTTGAAACATTGAAAGCGTTTAATACCAAGTTGGGAATTTAATAAATAAATGTAGTTAGTAGTTGGTAGTTAGTAGTTAGTAGAAAAATCTACAAAAGCTCCTATCTACTAACTACTAACTACCAACTACCAAAAATATTATGAGACCGAATTTTAGAAATATAGATATTAAGAATACCGGGTTTGCCTCTGCGGATGCAAATGAATGGGCAAGAGTCAACGGTATTGAAGCAAACTGGAATACTCCTGAACAGATTGGAGTAAAATCAGTGTATACAAAAGAGGATCTGGAAGGAATGGAACATTTGGGCTACGCTTCCGGTCTGCCTCCGTATCTGCGTGGTCCGTATAGTGGTATGTACGCTATGCGTCCCTGGACCATCCGCCAGTATGCCGGATTCTCTACCGCAGAAGAATCCAATGCTTTTTATCGTCGTAATTTAGCTTCCGGGCAAAAAGGGTTGTCTGTTGCGTTTGACCTGGCGACTCACCGCGGATATGATGCCGATCATGAACGTGTAGTGGGTGACGTAGGTAAAGCAGGGGTATCTATCTGTTCACTGGAAAATATGAAAGTATTGTTTGATGGTATTCCATTGAATAAAATGTCTGTTTCCATGACTATGAACGGGGCTGTACTTCCGGTCCTGGCTTTTTACATCAATGCAGGTCTGGAACAAGGGGCTAAACTGGAAGAGATGGCCGGTACGATCCAGAATGATATCCTGAAAGAATTCATGGTGCGTAATACCTACATTTACCCACCCGAATTCTCGATGAAGATCATTGCTGATATCTTTGAATATACCTCACAGAAAATGCCTAAGTTCAACTCTATCTCTATTTCAGGCTACCACATGCAGGAAGCCGGGGCAACTGCTGATATTGAGATGGCTTATACATTGTGTGATGGGATGGAATATCTCCGGGCCGGTATTAATGCCGGTATTGATGTGGACGCGTTTGCACCCCGTCTGTCGTTCTTCTGGGCGATTGGTATGAATCATTTTATGGAGATTGCCAAAATGCGTGCTGCCCGTATGTTGTGGGCGAAGATCGTGAAGAGCTTTGGAGCGAAGAATCCGAAGTCACTGGCTTTACGTACACACAGCCAGACTTCCGGTTGGTCGCTGACTGAGCAGGATCCGTTCAATAACGTAGGACGTACCTGTATTGAAGCGATGGCTGCCGCACTGGGACATACCCAATCCCTGCATACCAATGCACTGGATGAAGCAATCGCTTTGCCAACGGACTTCTCTGCACGTATTGCGCGTAATACTCAGATTTATATTCAGGAAGAGACTCAGATCTGTAAAGAAATTGACCCGTGGGCCGGTTCTTATTATGTAGAGTCACTGACCAATGAACTGATTGAAAAAGGTTGGGCATTGATCCAGGAAATCGAAAGCATGGGCGGTATGGCAAAAGCGATCGAAACCGGTTTACCCAAATTGCGTATTGAAGAAGCAGCTGCCCGTACCCAGGCCCGGATTGATTCCGGTAACCAGACAATCGTAGGAGTAAACAAATACCGTCTGGAAAAAGAAGATCCGATTGATATTCTGGAAATTGATAATACGGCTGTTCGTCTGGAACAGATCGAACGCCTGAATGAACTGCGTGCCAACCGTGATAATGAAGCAGTTGCGGAAGCATTAGCCGCTATCACAGAGTGCGCACGTACTAAGGAGGGTAATCTGTTGGATCTGGCTGTCAAGGCAGCTGGTCTGCGTGCCACACTGGGTGAAATTTCAGATGCATGTGAGGAAGTGGCTGGACGTTATAAAGCAATAATCAGAACAATATCAGGCGTGTATTCATCAGAAACAGGAAAAGATGCAGACTTCCGGAAAGCCTGTGAACTGGCAGAAGAGTTTGCGAAGAAAGAAGGTCGTCAACCGCGTATTATGATTGCTAAAATGGGTCAGGACGGACACGACCGTGGTGCAAAAGTCGTAGCTACCGGTTATGCGGATTGTGGCTTTGACGTGGATATGGGACCTTTGTTCCAGACGCCGGCTGAAGCCGCCCGCCAGGCAGTTGAAAATGATGTGCATGTAATGGGGGTTTCTTCCCTGGCTGCCGGTCATAAAACACTGGTTCCGCAGGTAATTGCCGAACTCGAAAAACTGGGCCGTCCGGATATCATTGTGATTGCCGGAGGAGTGATTCCGGCACAGGATTATGACTTCCTGTATAAAGCCGGGGTTGCCGCCATCTTTGGTCCGGGTACTTCCGTCTCTAAAGCTGCGGTCCAGATCCTGGAAATCCTTTTGGGAGAATAAGCAATTCGTTTTACTATTTAATATGAAACCTGTCCGGTATGTCCGGACAGGTTTTTTTATACCATAATAATTCTTATTTTTGATAGCATCTATACATATATTATTAATACTAACTAAAAGAAAAAACTCTGATGTTATCCATTGAATTTCATTATCGTCCCTCTGTTCGCAAAGATTCGGACGAGGGAAAAGTGTTTCTTCGCCTTATTTATGCACGTCAGTCCGGGAGTATTACCCTACCCTGTTCGGTTCGTCAGGCTGAATGGGAAGTTCTTTACCACCGGTTGCGGAATCCATCCTTATTTTCTCTTTCAGAAGAGGAACTCTTTTTATTAAATGAAAAGAAAACGTTACAGGTGATTGCCGGAGAACTGGAAAGTATGGGTACATTAAATGTGCCCGAAATTCTCCGGGTGTATCGTTTCCGCCGGCAGAAAAAAGGACTGGTGGCTTTAGTGGAAGAATTGAGTAAGGAATTGATCCGGCAGGGCAAAGAACGGACGGCACGTGCGTATCGTACCACCCTCCGGATGTTACAGGCCTATCTCGGAAAGAAAGAGATTTATCCGGAAGAATTAACGGTTGAGTTGCTGCGTAGATATGAGCAGTATATGCGGGCTGAAAAGAAATCACTTAATACCATTTCTTTTTATATGCGGAACCTGCGTGCGATCTATAATAAGGGAATCAAAAAGGGATATTTCCCTTTCCGGCATGATATGCCCTTTAGTGGGGTATATACTAAAGTGGCTCCCACACGCAAACGGGCATTAAGCAAACAGGAGTTACGGCTGTTGGAAAATTTACTGGAGGACCCTGTCTCGCCGTTGGAGAAGGAAGAGAGAAATGCTCTTTCCCTTTTTCTGTTTTCTTTTCATAGCAGAGGCATGTGTTTTGTGGACCTGGCTCATCTTCAGAAAAAAGATATTGCCGGAGGTATGCTTCATTATTACCGGCGGAAGACGGGGCAGTATATGGAACTCAAAATTTCTCCTGCAATGCGGAAATATATGGGCTTAATTTCTGCCGGGCAGAACTCCCCTTATCAGTTTCATATCATTCACCCGGAACGTTCCGCATATGTACAATATTGTACAGGCCTGCGCCGTCAGAACCGGCTTCTGAATCAGATTGGACGTAAAGCCGGACTGAATCAGACTTTGACGACTCATATGGCGCGTCATTCGTGGGCGACAGTTGCCAAGATGGAACAGATACCGGTCGAAGTGATCAGTGAAGCATTGGGGCATACCCGGTTGGATACTACCTACCGGTATTTAGGGTCGTTTGGCGAATCTGTTCTTGATAAGGCAAGCCGGAAAGTGTCAAAAGCCATCCGGACAGCTGTTTAAATGTGAAGAAAACGAGCATAGATTATTTTTTTTGTTTACATTTGCATGGGTCTAAACTTTAATGGATACTAATTTACCATATATTATCATGTATACGCTGTCACTTATCAAGTGACAGATGGATTAGTAAAAACTCTATTACAAAAGCAAAAGTAGGGGATCTTCCGGAAAGTTCGCTACATAAAATCTACCCGGTATTACGAAGATTCTATCCGATTTGTTTTTTTCTAAGTCTTACAGGAGACATTCCGATGTGTTTTCTACAAAAATCCCCCAGGTGAGAAGAATTAGTAAAGCCAAATTCTTCGGCAATGACTTTAATGGGTTTAGATGTCGTACAAATTTCAAGGTAGATTCTGCTAACTTTTTTCTGGAGCATCCATTTATAGGGAGCCATTCCAAAGACTTTACGGAACTGTTTATCAAATCCTGAAAAGGTGTAGTTTGACAGATGGGCCAGCTCGTCTGCGTTTTTTACTTTGCTATAATGGGTAAGTATAAACAGCGCGAATGTGTACTCTTTTTTTAGGATAGGGGTAAAGAAATGTTTAATTAAATCTTCTGAATAAAAGGTTTTTAGGAAATAGAATAGTTCAAACGCCTTGAGCCCCATTAGTTGTGAAGAGGTATGTTTCTCGTTGATATAAAATAAAACCGAATCCACCAGTGTGAAAATGGCGTCTGTCATGGGAAGGGGATATAAAAGATGTTCAAAATCCCCGACCTCTTCTTTAGCAAGGGGTGGCATAAAATGAATATAAATAGCCGTCATGTTAGGAATCCGGAGCAGGAGTACCTGTTGGTCAGTTTCGGATTCAGCCAGGCATACAAAGTCCCGGGGCAGTAAAAAGAACTGACCTGTTGAGATTAGCTTCTTCTCTATAGAAGAATAAGAAAGGCTGACAGGAGCCTCTTTTACAAAAACGATAGCCGGGTCTGTCGCTTTTAAAGGAATTGATTTTCCTTTTTCGAGCACGACTATTTCTCCCTTGTAAGACAGTTGTTCGGTTAGTTGGAATTCGAGCATAAGTTGTAGATTATTAGGTGATTAAAATGTTGTTTGTATAAAATGGGAAAGAAAGATATCTCTTTTTTATTAGTTAATGCTCTCTTTTTTAAAAAGATACTTATTCTATGAGATCTTTTCTTTTCCCTTTTTTGCTTTCCACTTTTCCCCGTTTGGTTTACATATCATATCCATAACGTTTTAATGGATTGGTTTTTAGTATAATAGATCTTGTACTTTGCTGTTTGCCGTCACTTGATAAGTGACAGCGTATACATGATAATATATGGTAAGTTATTATCCGCCGTTAAACGCATAAAATGATGCAGGAATGAAAAGTGGGAGATTTCCTTTGATAATAATTTTAAATCTGACAGTTTGGCCAGTGATCCATTGCCAGGAACTAAATGTTCAGTCTAATTTGCTATACTGGGCAACTGCTACCCCTAATCTTACAGTGGAATATGCAGTCTCCGGACGTGTATCCTTAGCGCTACATGGAGGATATAACCCATGGCTTTTAAGCAGCCGGGAAGAAAATAAAAAACTACAGCACTGGGTGGTCCAGCCCGAAGTACGCCTTTGGAATTGCGAACCATTTATAGGTGGGTTCTGGGGACTGCATGCTCATTACGGACGTTACAATATGGGAGGGGTGGATCTTCCGTTTGGTTTTCTTCCCACCCTTAAAGAACACCGCTACGAAGGATGGTTTACCGGTGCAGGCATTAGTTACGGCTACCAGTGGTATCTCTCGCCCCGCTGGAATTTGCAGGCAACCATAGGTGTAGGCTACGCATATAGTAAATATAAGAAATATGAATGCCGGCGATGTGGGGATTTTATCAAAAGCGATCATAAACACTATGTAGGGCCTACCCAGTTAGGGGTTTCTCTTATTTACCTGATCAAGACAAAGAAATAACCGGCTGAAAAAATGAAAAAACGAATCTACCTATCCATCTTCGCTCTCTTGTGTATATGCAGCCTCCGGGGGCAGACTCTTCAGGAACAGGCCGCCCTTACCTCAGTGCTGTTGGAAGAGAAAAACGATAGTCTGTATATTGAACTGGATATTCATGTACATGGCGGCTCACTGCATAAAGACCGGAGTCTGACCCTGATTCCCGAATTAGCGGTACCGGACGGTGCGAATTCCTATACATTCCCCCATGTACTCATTAACGGAAAGCGTAAAGGGCAACTTTACCGGCGCCGGCTTTCTTTCCGGCAGAGAGAGGTAGTGGAAAATCCTCCCTTTATCCGGTTAGACCTGTATAAACAAACGGATACCACTCTTCTTTACCGCTATGCCATTCCGTATGCCTATTGGATGGATACGGCAGCCCTGCGGGTACACTAGGTTTTTGTCGCCTGTGCCAATAAGGAACGCACCTATACCATTGAAAACCGGGCCCGGGTGAAGATCCAACCTTATATTCCCTACCAGCCGTTAGTGCACATTAATTATATCGAACCAGTCATTGAAGTCAAACAGCGAACCATAATGGGGGAGGCCTATCTGGATTTTGAAGCAGGTAAATCTGTTATCCTGGCAGACTTCCGCCGTAATCCCGCAGAGCTGGAAAAAATCCTGGCTTCTATCCGGCAGATTGCAGATGATCCGGATGTGGGAATTAACCGCATTGAGATTACCGGTTATGCTTCGCCGGAGGGTTCGTGGCGCACCAATGAGACGCTTTCCCGGAACCGGGCAAGTGCTTTGAAAGAGTTTATCCGCCGTCAGTTTCCAATCGCTGATAACCTGTTTGCGGTGGGTGTTGTGGCGGAAGATTGGGAGACGCTACGCCGGATCGTAGAGGAAAATTCCGGGGTGAACCATCCGGTGCTTTCTGCCACGGAGCAGGCACGGATACTTACTATCATTGATAGTGAAGAGGCCCCTGACCGCAAAGAAGCACGTTTGCGGGCATTAGGAAGTACCTGGCAAACCCTTCTTACAGGGTATTTCCCACCGCTGCGGCGGGTAAAATACCAGATTACCTATACGGTAAAAGATTATTCGACAGAACCGATCGGGGTATTGCTTGAGAAAGAACCGGAGCAGTTGAATGCCTATGAACTTTTCCGGGTGGCCGAACAATATCCGCGTGACTCGGAGGAATGGCATCAAAAGATGGAACAGACTGTGAAGCTACATCCGGAGAGCGTGGAAGCGAATATCAATGCTGCAGCCAGCTATCTGGTACAGGGAGAACCGGACAAAGCCCGGGAGTATCTTGATAAAGTGGGGGATGATCCCCGTGCCTCCAATAACTGGGGAGCCTATTATCTGATGACAGGTGATGCCGGAAAGGCCGAAACGTATTTCCGGAATGTGATTTCTGCCGATCCGGACGGTGCCCTGAATAACCTGATGGAAGTAGAGAAGGTAAAAGAGGATCAGGAGCGGCAGCGAACACGTGGAAGAAGAGAAGCAAAGTAATAAAGAATAAGGATATATATCTAATTCACATATACGTTTAACTTAATTTATTTGGAACATGAAAATTAAATTCTTTTCAGTCATTGCTCTTGTAGCAATCGCCTTTACCAGTTGTTCAAAGGATGAGAGTGGAGTAGTTATTACTCCGGACGACGCAACACAGGCAGAGGGTCTGTATCTTAAATTTTCCCAGGGTGTCCAGGGTTCAAAAGCGGATGCCGCAGAAGTGGTGGATGGAACCGCAGTAACCTTCTCGGATGGATGGCTGCTTTTCCTTGAACCGGATGCCACTGGAGAAAGTATTGTTTCTATGGCTATTGAAATCACTTCTACTACTACCGGAGGTCAGTCATTGACCGTTTCACAGCTTCAGTCAGGTACCGTTATTACAAATGTATCTGAAAAAGCCGACAAAGTAGTTGTGCTGGGTAATGTTCCCTCCACTTTATCTTCTATCAGCACAGGAGCAAAATATGCAGATATTATTGACGAAGCTGTGGATTTGGCAGATCAGGCGGATAGTAACTGGGGTGTATCAGCTGCCAGCCTTTTCGGTGATGGATTGATTACAGATGTAGTATCCGGCAGCAATACCGGAGGAGATCTTGCCAATGCTGACAGAGAAGCTATTTTTGACGTTTATCCATTGATTGCCCGTCTGGAAGTACTTAAAATGACCTCCAAAGATTATACGGATGCCGGAGTAGTTTATTCAATCACTGATTACACACTGGCAGGTATCTACATTAATAATTTCTATTATGAAGTAGACTTATCAGGCGCCCTGAAAAATCAGAATTATTTTTATGATTTTGGCACAATTGCTGATGACTATCTCCCCGAAACAAAAGGTGGTAAATATTTAGATGGCAGTACTACTGATGACTGGACCAGTCTTTTATTTGATGAAATTGGGAAAAGTCAAACTTCAAACAGCGTAGAACCTACAAATTTTGCATGGGCTTACAACGTATTTGCAACTCCTGTGGCTACTCCGCAAATTGTATTCCACCTGACAGGTGTTACTTATTCAACTGACGATGGTGCTTATACGGACGAACCTTATGCTAATACAGCTACCGGTACTAACGGAGAAGCCTATCTGACAGTTAATAAATATTTTAATTCAAATAATGAATTATCCTTGCAGGGAGGTAATATCTACCGGATTTCTGATCTTGGATTTACCTATGATGATCTGAAACAGACACCGGGAGGTGGCGACGGTGGCGACTACCAGGTGTATGTAGAAATCCATCTTCTTCCTTGGACAGTTATAAATGTGGATGACGTTGAGTTCAAATAATCAATTCTGAGGATTCATAAATGAGATTTAACAAACGGAGAAAAGAACCATGAAAACAGTCCTGTATGCATATAAAAGAGTGCTACCCGATATTACCTGTCACAGATGGGTAGGAAGGAAACCTCTGTTTTCATTTTTCTTACTCCGTTTGTTTTTATTTTATAGTATCCTATCTCTTGTCTCCTGTATGCAGGATGATTACAGTGACTGTCCTGAGGATGAAACACTATTAACCGTTCAGTTTGCTTATCTGGAAAATGATGGGGAAGATCATTTTACCGCACACATTTCTTCTCTGATCCTTTGCCTTTTTGATGAAGAGAAAACACTTTATACTATTCATGCATTAAATGAAACTGAAATAAACAATGACACAAAAGAGATTACTTTTTCTGTAGACCCTGGTGAATACTATGCGGTGGCATGGGCTAATATCCAAGAGATGCCTGTCCTTTCTGCCGGAGAAGAGATTTACTTTGAAACGCTTACCCAGCTGGCCGATGAAGAACAGGGTACATGGGAAAAAGCTTATTATGCACCCGATAAACGCGGTCCGGATAGCCGGAGCAGTGACTTTAGCCAATATCAGCTTACAGTTCCCAAAGGAAACCATACTACCCATTCCATGTTTTTTATGGGAGCTTATCATACTATACAGGTATATATCCGTGGCTTAGCCCCGGAAGAGCCGCTACCGGAAATCATTCTTTCCGGTGTACCGGCCGGATATGATTATCATCTTACCCCGCTGACAGAAGAAACAATTACTTTCACACAAACGGTTCAACCCGTCGAAATAGAAGGAGAACAATTATGGGGAGTAGCCTTCCGGGTTCCCCATTTCGATAATGAAAATGATATGCTGATTTCCATACCCCAACTCAACCGGACAGTCTCTTTACAGGAGTATATGGAAAAAGAAGAAATAACCGTAACAGACGGAGAGATGAAAGAGATCCCGATTCTTTTTATTTGGAACGGAGTATATGCACAGGTTATCTTCCCGGACTGGAATAGTATCCCGACCGAAGGAGGATTCAAATAACACACCATAAAACAAACATACATCGTGAGAATCAACAGATTGAATAAAATACCGGTATTACCGGCAGGGCTGATAGCTTTCCTGCTTGTCTTTTCGTGTATCCATGAGGAATGGAATGGGGTGACCCCTTCCGTAAACGAAGAAGCGATGGTCACTGTTGTCATTCAGTCACCCGGTGCCGGCAGTGCGTCCACCCGTGCCATTACCGACACTGACGAGGAAGATGTAAAAGAGATCGACGTATTGGTGTTTGAACAGACCGCCGACGGCGGCGAATATGTGACCACAGCCAGTTGCAGTGATACGGATATAACGACTGATCCCAACGATTCACGACGCAAAACCTTTACCGTTAAACTCACCCAGGGCGATTTTGACCTGGTGATCTTAGCCAATGCGCACGACATTGTTTCGGCTACCGACTGGACAGGCTATACCAAAAGCCAGGTACTGGAGGCGTTGGAAGCTGCCGTGCCCGCCACCGGCAAATGGCCCACCAACCCGTTTACTCCTTTTCCCATGTGGGGCGATGTGGGCGAGATCACAATTGATGACAACACCAATCTGACCGGTGAAAACCGTATAAAGATTACCCGTATGGTAGCCCGTGTAGATGTCAAACTAAGCGGGGATGCCCTTTTAAACTTTCACCTGACCAGTGTGGATGTCTACAATTATAATACCCGTGGCACCCTTGTGCCTGCCAGCGAAGTCTGGGACGCGGTGAACTTTAAGGCAACGAGTACCACGGTCCCCGTTTCTTCCACGGTGGTAGAAGGGCCGTTGGAATATACAACCATTACCGGCGATGCCTATTGTGTGCAGGAAATCTATTTATTGGAATCCGGAAACTATCAGGATGCTGCCCGCACGACACCCAAAGGACTGCTGGAACGCACCTGTTTAGTGGTCGGTGGGATCTGGGACGCGGAGGGAACCAACAATTTCTCTGGCGCGCCTACCTATTACCGGGTGGATTTCTGTCCGACCGGAACCGATCTCACCCAGGACTTTTACGACATCCTGCGCAACCACCAGTATATATTTACCATTACCAAAGTAACCGGCAAGGGGTATGATGATTCGGAGACAGCTTATAAATCGGCACCTGTTAATATAGAAACTGAAATTGTACAATGGGACGAAGCCGATATGGACGATATTTGGTTGGACGGACAATACTATTACAGCATCACTCCGCAGGAGAGTGAACTCTGGGCCTCTGCCTCGACCGGGAATGAGATCTATGTGAAGACCGACTATCCCACCTGGACTTTTGAATTATCCGATCTGCCCACTCCGGGCGATCCGGCGGCCGACCCCTCTACGCTTACCTGGCTGACCATAACTTCCCATATACCCGGAACCACGGAAACCGGAAACGGCCTCCGGCATACCATCCGGTATGATGTGGAGCGCAACACCACCGGAACCTCCCGTGTGGCTTATCTGCACTATTCGGCCGGACGCTTTTCCACCACCGTAACCATTACCCAGTATGAATGGGAAATTGAAGATATGTATATCACCCCTACCGGTGATATACCCCCTCCGGGAGAAGTGCGGACCGTGACCATTGAAGGAGTCTTTAATGATATTGACGTCCGTGTACGTGATATATTGGATAACGTGGTGTTAGATACCAATACCGTGCCCGGTTCACAGACCTCCTCGACAGCGGTTCTTACCATCCCTTCCCTGTGGAAAGAGGGAAGCCGTATCCTTGCCTTTGAATTTTTTGATATGCTGTTGGCGGACTGGTCTGCTTTCCATACCGACCGCCAACAGGGATATTATGTCGATATTTATACTTCGCACACCGATGGAAACACTATCGCCAATCAGGGCGAAGACTTTACCATTTACGTCTCCGGTCTCTGGCCGGATGTATATGTGCGGGCCGTATTAGAGGGAACCACTACGCCTCTGGCTGGTCCTGTCACGATCCCCGCCGGCAGCGGATCCGATAACAGCCAGATTATATCAATCAGTGCTAACTCGTCCTGGACCAGCCGAACCATTGAATTCCAGAAATCAATGGACGGGGTGAACTGGGAATTTATGTCACGGGGGATACAGAGTGGATATGATGTAACTGTAACCACTTCGCATGTAGCCGGTGCGGCGATCACCAATACCGGACAGACCTTCAGTATTACTGTTGCCGGTGCTTCCGGTAGTTTATATCCGGCCATAAATGTCAGGGCAGTCGTACAGGGTTCCGAAACTCTGGTAGCAACTACTGTAACTGTGCCGGCCGGTAGTGGAACAAATACAGCTTATACTATATATGTTGATCCGAATGCTTCCTGGAGCAGCCGTGCCGTGGAATTACAGTGGAACCGTAATGGTGTCTGGACTGCTATTTCAAGCGGGCAACAGGGGGGATATGCACCTGTGTTGGAAGCTAACGGAACTCCGGATGGCGATGGCTTTGACGTCACAGTTTCCGGTACAGGCTATGCACCGGCATTGACGCTGAGGGCAGCGGTTAACGATGTCCAGATCAGTGTGGCAACTCCGACACTGGCAGCCGGTAC
>JAJQES010000501.1 GCA_021201565.1 Tannerellaceae bacterium | reverse complement strand
CGTAATCCTTTTCTTTATTTGTTCATTTCCTTTATTTAGCCAAAATCAGGGATATATGTATGAATCTTATACCGATGTTCTTACCGGTCATGTGGCTACTGTTTTACCGGACCTGCAGATTCATAGACGGACGACCAACCAGGTGTGGAGTAGTGGAAACAGGGAGTATAAAATCTTTACGGAGGATAAAGCGACCAATAAAAAAATAAAGAAGGAGTTTGCCGCTATCCTGATAAATGATACGTTGTATCTGAATACGCATAAGCTGAAATGTAAACGCAAAAGTTTTGGTAACGGACATGTGTATGCATTTGCAGCTGTGGGCTCTCTTTTCTTTAAGACCTATCCGTTGCCTTCGGATGGGGCTGTTCTGTTAAGTTCGCTAACAGGTGGGATAGGTGCCGGTATAGAGTCGGCGAACCGGATCAAAAAGTCTGCCTATTATGAGATGAACCCTGAAAATAAGAAAATTGTCCTGATAAAAGTGGATAGACTCAAAGAATTGTTAGCGGATTATCCGGAATTACTTTCTGATTTGGAAAGGGAAGATCCAAACATCCCCAAACAGGAACTCGTGAATGCCTATATGGAATTGTGGCGGGAACAGGTAACGGATACTATCTAAACAGGTATTAAGATAGCCGGTCATTCAGGCACGAATTTATATCTTTGGCTTATGCCGGCTCTTTATCCGTGGGAAGGGTCGTTGGAAATTATCGAAAAGATCGCACAACTTCTTTGGGGTGTTCTAACAAATTCCGGAAAATAATACTTACCTTGAGGCCCTCAAATCAGTAGAAAATACAGTTGACAGGTTAAGTAGGTATATTATTCTAAATCATAAATAAGTATGAAACATCTGATGTTTTCACTACGCTTCGTAGTGGTCTTTTTGCTGTGTATAGGGATGGGGAAAGTCGCTGCCCAGGAGATGCCGCCGGTTCCGGTGGACCCGAATGTCCGGATCGGAAAACTGGAAAATGGGCTGACGTATTATATCCGGAGGAATCAATTGCCGGAGCAACGGGCTGATTTCTATATCGCCCAGCGGGTGGGGTCTATCCTGGAGGAGGAAAACCAGCGGGGACTGGCTCATTTCCTGGAACACATGGCGTTTAATGGGACAAAACATTTTCCGGGAAATAATTTGAAGGAGTATCTGGAAGGGATTGGCGTGAAGTTTGGGGAGAACCTGAATGCGTATACTTCTATTGATGAAACGGTGTATAACATTTCTAACGTGCCGGTTGGCAGGGCAAGAGCGATTGATTCCTGTTTGCTGATCCTGCATGACTGGTCGAATGCCCTGTTGCTGGATGGAGAGGAGATTGACAAGGAACGTGGGGTGATCCACGAGGAATGGCGTACGGTGACCGATGCACGGGAACGGATGTTCGATAAAATATTGCCCATTGTTTACCAGGGGGACCGCTATGCGGAACGGATGCCGATTGGGTTGATGGAGGTGGTTCTGAATTTTCCTCATCAGGATCTGCGGGATTATTATCATAAATGGTACCGCCCTGATTTGCAGGGGATCATGGTTGTGGGGGATATTGATGTGGATGAGATTGAACGGAAGATCCAAACGGTTTTTGCGGATATACCGGCACCGGTTGACCCGGCGGAGCGGATTTATTATCCGGTAACGGATAACACGGAACCCATCATTGCGATCGCTTCGGACCCGGAAAACGCGTATATGAATATATGGGTCTTCAATAAACATGATGCGGTGCCCAATGAGTCGAAAGGGAGCCTGGATTATCTGGTCTATGATTTCCAGCGTACGATCATCACCAATATGCTGAATGCCCGTTTGAATGAATTGCGCCAGACAGCCCATCCTCCTTTTATCAATGCGTTTACGTATGATGGCGGTTTTTTTATTTCGCAGACGAAAGATGCTTTTACCGGGATGCTGATGGCCCGGGAAGATGGAGTGGAGGAAGCGTTGGCAGCTTATCTGCGGGAACTCTACCGGGCTGACCGGTTTGGTTTTACGGAAGGGGAATACGCACGTGCTAAAGCGGATTACCTCCGGGAACTGGAATCGCAGTATAATGAAAGGGAAAATAGTAAGAATAATGAGTATATCGGCTTGTATGTGCGTCATTTCCTGGATAATGAACCGATTCCGGGAATTGAAAACGAATATATGATGATGACCCAGATTGTACCGGCGATCCCGCTGGAACTGATTAACCAGACTATGGAACAGTATGTGTCGGATGAGAACCTGGTGATCACGGTGATGGGACCGGAAAAAGATGGGCTGGTTTATCCGTCAACGGAGGATTTACTGGCGTTGGTGAACCGGGTGAAACAGGAAGAGCTGGAGCCGTACGTGGATGAGGTATCGGATGAACCGCTGATGGGTGTGTTGCCCACACCGGGGAAAATCGTTGCGGAAGATGCGAACGGTATTTTCGGAACGACTGTCTGGACGCTTTCCAATGGGGCTAAAGTAGTGATAAAGCAGACGGATTTTAAACAGGATGAGATCCTGATGAAGGGGATGAGTCTGGGAGGAACCTCCCTGTTGCCTGAAACGGAGATGGTAAACATTATGAATATCAATTCACTCCTGGCGATCGGTGGATTGGGTGACTTCAAACGGACGGACCTGGACAAAATGCTGGCGGGTAAAAAGGTGTCGGCTGGCCTGAGCCTTACGAATACTACGCAAACGATTCATGCGACCTGTTCACCTCAGGACCTGGAAACGATGATGCAGTTGGTGTATTTAAACTTTACGGCGGTCCGGGAAGATGACGAGGCATTTGTCTCGTTCCGGAACCGTACCCGTGCCACCCTGGAAAATCAACAGGCGAATCCGCTGGTTACTTTTGTGGATTCGATGAATATGACGCTCTTTAACCACCACCCGCGTTCTATGCGGATGAAGGCTGAACAGGTTGACCGCATTGATTATCAGAAAGGGTTGGAGATGGGCCGTGACCGCTATGCGGATGCCAGTGGATTTACGTTCTATTTTGTCGGAAATGTGGACCGGGAAACGTTACGTCCGTTGGTGGAACAGTATCTGGCTTCCCTGCCTTCGCTGTACCGTAATGAAACATTCAGAGATAACCAGATGGATATTGTGAAAGGCGTTGTGAGCAATGTGTTTGAAAAACAACAGGAAAAACCGAAAGCGACTATCACTGCGATCCAGTCGGGAACTATTCCGTATAATTTTGAGAACCAGATGAGAATGAATGTGCTGACGCAGATCCTGACCATGATTTATACGGAAAAGGTAAGAGAGGATGAAGGGGGTGCGTACTATGTGAGTGTACATAATTCGTTGGGAAAATACCCGAAAGAGGTGTTCCTGATCCAGATCTTCTTTGAAACCAGCCCGGATAAGCGGGAAAAACTGATGGAGATTATCTATGGGGAACTGGAAGAGATCGCGAAGAATGGCCCATCGCAAACGGAACTGGATAAGGTGAAGGAATTTATGTATAAAAAGCATGAGGAGAACCTGAAGGAGAATGATTACTGGCTCGGCCTGCTGGATGAATACTATTTTACCGGTGTGGATATGGCAGACGGGTACAATGACCTGTTAGAAAAGATTACTGTCCGGGATCTGCAACAACTCATGGCGGAGCTTCTGTCCCAGAACAACCGGGTGGAAGTGGTGATGATTAGCCCGGAGTAGAAAGGGATAGTGGAGTTAATAAAAACCGGCTGGTTCCCTGGGTTGTCCGGGAAACCAGCCGGTTATAATATACTTCTTACCTTCTTTACTTCTTACTCCCTGATTAAATAATATGATCCAACTCTTCGCGCCAGTCGGCACCGTTGATGGGTTGGTAGGTATGGATGCCCAGGGAGGCAGCTACCTCTATGTTGGTTTTGCCATCGTCAATAAACAGGGTTTCGCCGGGATCCATGTTGCCGTCTTTGAGCATATATTTGAAGATTTCCGGATCGGGTTTGGTCATTTTCAGTTCGTACGATGCATACATTTTATCAAAATATTCATTGATCGGACGTCCGGCTGCTGAAAAGCGCGGGGAACGTGCCCAGGCCTGGATCACCGGATTGGTGTTACTCAGCAGGTACACTTTATAATTTTTCCTGAGTTCCAGTATGTAGTCGAGCTTTTCCTGTGGGACATCTACCACAAATCCCAGCCAGCCATAGCTTACTTCTTCGGGGGTAATTTCTTTTCCAACATGTTGACTGAGTTCACGGCGGAAGCCTTCGGCATCTACGCTGCCATCTTCGAGATCCAGAAAAATCCCTTTTTGTTCATAGGGATCTATCAATTGTGCAGCATCTTTTACGCCGATTTCTTCAAACCGTTTTACAGCCTGATCCCGGTCAATCGTCATAATAACCCCTCCCAGGTCGAATACAATATGTTTAATTGTTGCCATAGTTGACTTCATTTAATTTTTTACTCTTTACAAAGATAGAAATAATATAAAAATAAACTATCCTTTTTGGTTTCGGACTCTTTTAGTTAAAAGTCCGGAAAAAGAAGGGGATGGCTTTGTGGGCCATCCCCTGTATTCATAGGTTCAATCAGGAATTAGTGAGTGTAAAATTAAGTGTGAGGTTTTTTAATCTTGTTTTAACCTTATATTTCCCCAATCTTCAGATAGTTGGGGGGATACACTGACCTGAGGTTCCTGGATTTTATTCATCCGGGATGTAGCCAGTTTTACTGCGTTGGACGTGCGGTCAAACAGCTCCTGCATGGTCAACTCTCCCTGGGCTTCCTGCAATGTTTTGATCAGGAAGTAGGTATAATATCCCTGGTTCTTTTCGTGATATACACTGGAGGTCTGGTCACCGCTACTGGAGGAGAAGCTGATAGTGTTTCCGCGTGGGAAGCCTGATTTAGGCACTACACGTACGGCTTTCTGGGCTACCAGCGGAGCCTCACTCTTATGCCCGCCGCTAAAGCAGGCATCGAGGAATACGTAGGCTTTCTTCGGATTATTCTCTGCCAGTTTTGTATAGAGGTCATTGAGTGAAATACCCAGGTGGATATTCCGTCCGGTGATGTCTACGGGGATCAGGTAGGGATCTTTGGTGCGTTCGTCGTTATTACCGTGTCCGGAAAAGAAGAAGAAGAGTTCGGCTTCCGGGTCGGCACCGGCTATACTGGAGAGCCAGCCTAACTGTTCATGCATCATACCGGTAGTGGCATTGTAAAGTACTTTTACCTGGTTAGCCGGAATTCCAAAGGTGCGTACACAATATTCCCGGAATACCTGTGCGTCGTTGATGGCGTATGGTACGTTGATCTCGGCATTGGCACCGGTGATGCTGTAATCCTCGTTCCCGATGATCAGGGCGTAGCGGTGAGGCATTACCTGGCCTTCCGGAATGTTTTCGAGTAACTCGCTTTTATAGGTGAGTGAGAAATCGTTGGCATTCACGGTCGGAATGTCGGTCCGGGAAGAGATATTGATCGTATTGGCAGCTGTCAGATAATCTCCTACTTTTACTTTAAATACCTCGTTGATAAAAGAAGATCTGGAATCTTCGGTTACCTGCATGGTCACTACAATGGAGTCCTGGTCAAACCGGTTGTTGACTACGAAAGCGAAATCCACAATATTGACTTCCCCGGAACCGATGCTATCTATCCGTAATTCAGGGGCTTCCGTTGCATAGACATTTTCCGGCAGGGTGAATTTGATTTCCAGATTGCTGGCCGGGGTCCGTCCCTGGTTGGTGAGGGCTACACTGAGTTTTCCGTTTTTACCCCGGGTAATGGAGGATCCATCGGTAGCAAAGAACTGGAAATCGGCTACATCCAGACGGGGAAGGGCATATTCAAGGGTTCCAATGTTCATGGCTACCGGAGTGGCATCAAACCCGTTGGCCTCAAAGGCATAGAGGTTAAGAGTTGCCTGGGCGGTCGGCAGATCCCGTTTAGCGATATAGCGCATGGTAAACTCCTTAGCTGCTCCGGCCGGTACAATTCCGGCATCGAGTTCGCGGGCTCCTTCAAAATATTGATCGAGTCCCTGCTGTTCAGACAGGCGTACCCGTACATTATAGGCATCTCCTTCCCCATGGTTCTCAATTTTGAACCGGATAGAGAAGGCTTCCCCTGCATCGATCAGACGGTTGTTATTGTTATCCGCAAACTCTTCCACATGGATCACCAATTGGGCCGGATTAACCGGTACGGGTATGTCTGCGGCCGGGTTTTCGGCAATGGTTCGTGTTTTTTGTGCTTCGCGGTAGGCGATCAGTTTGGAATCGAAGAGGTTATAACTGCCTTGTTCGTCGATGATCTGTTTCAGCACATCATATTCGGCGGTCATATCCATATACTGGTATACGCTGAGTAGACCCTGCATATATTGCATAGAAGAGGGCTCTTTTTTCAGGATTTTGAGGAAGAGATCCTGGGCATCCATCAGATAGCTGGCTGCCCGCTGGCGGACAACGGCATATTCGCTGTCGTTGACAATGGTAGCTCCTGCATTGATGATATCAGTAGCACAGTTGAAGTTGGCCCGGGCTACACCTGTCAGAATTTCAAAGTTATCGGGGTAAAGAGCATACAGGCGGTTATAGACCTCGAGTGCCTCCTGGTTTTGTCCTGACCGTTCCATCATACGGGCTTTGATCGGAAGTATCTTGTCGTTGTTGGGGTCGATATCAAGAATCCGGTTGATAGTCACCAACAGTTTATCCATATTATTGGTGGCAATATGGACATTCACCAGGTTGTAATAGAAGTCGAGGGCAACCGGATACTTCAGGATGGCTTTTTCAAGTATCTCCTCCTGCGAACGGTAGTTTTTTTCTTTCTGGTGAATCATACTCAGGTACACATACGCGTCTTTCTCTTTATCGGCATCCGGCTGGTTGAGGTATTCATTGAAATAGCGGGTAGCCTGTGTATGTTTATCCTGTGTATAGGCTGCAACAGCTGTATAATACAGGATAGAAGCGTATTGGATATCCCGGCCGAGATAACTATCCTGCATAACCGGCATCATGGGAATTTCGATATAGGCTACTCCAAAATCAAACGCTTTGGATGGATTGTCTTTTTCCGCATAATAACTGAATGCAGCCATTGCCAGCGGGTAGACCTGCCGTAATCTCCGTTTGGTGGCGTCCAGGTATTGTGCATTGTCGGATGCTTCGGCCACCCTACGGTAGTTGTTATAGGCATTGAGCAAATGGCTGTACATACGGTCCGGATCGGTGCCATTGTCGCGGGCACTTTCATACATCGCAAATTGTTGTCCTGCATCATTAAATACCGTACCTGTCTGGGCAAAAACATTTCTGCCTGGCATCAGACACATTATCAAAAATCCTAATAATAAATATCTTTTCATAATCTTAGTAGTTGGTAGTTAGTAGTTGGTAGTTAGTAGAACTCGTTTTACTCTACTAAATGAGCGAAGCGAATGTACTACTAACTACTATCTACTAACTACTTTTATAATTAAAATGCATCTACAATCGTAAATTCAACATTGATCTTGCGGTATTCTCCTCCTTTTTCTGTGGATACTTCCACATAGAAATCATAGTCGTTACGTGTATCCTGCAGGGTGGAAATATTATTTTCAAGATAATGTTTTACGCTGGCAGCACGTAACAGAGCCAATTGTGGGTTTTCTGTTACACCGCTGGCTTTGGTGACTGTGATATTATCCAGTTCACCATTGTTATAATAAGGTTCATTTACGAAATCCCCATAACGTCCGTCGTATCCGATACGTCCACGGATGGGGCTGGCATCTGCGGAGCCGGTAATTTTTACCTGTACCCGTTTGCCCTGGCTGAGATATTTGGCGAAGTCACCTTCTTCAAACGATTGTTTGATGATCTTCATCAAAGACATGGCAGCGTTGGAGCGGGTGATGTCGTAACCTCCTGACGGGAAATCTTCGTTAGCCGAGAAGTTCCGGTTGATCACTTCATACTGGTACCCGACTTTATAATTATAAATCTTATTACCGTCAGCATCTACACCGGCAACTACTTCTGTATTTACCTGGATTTGTGTATTGTCAGTAATGAGTTGTTCTTCTTTACTTTCTTCGATCACTTCCATGGAAAGATCCTGTAATTTGAGTCCTTCTTCACTTACCTGCTGCATGATTTCCAGCGGTACAAAGAATTCGTCGTCCGTCATAGCAGTCAGTTTCAGGCGGCCGATATTGTCGTAGATATACACTTTACCGGTTACTTCATTTAGTACTTCCACGTATGCGATCTCGAATTCGTCATTTTCGTTGATCACATACTGGGCATTCTGGAAGGAGAGGTTAGACGCATCGCTAAAAGCATCTACTTCGTCACTGCGAACCGGAATTTCAATGTCTCCCATGGTATTAAATCCGATCCCAAGTAATCCGGTGGTGGCACTATAGTCTTTGGTAAATGGATTGTCGATCGCGATCCGGTCACCGGCCAGGCGGGTGGCTGCATCAATGGAGAAGAGTTCCTGCTGGCGGGCACGTGTTTCGTCATTTACACGGATCCGGTATTCTTCCAGGGTTTCATCCTGCATCATTTTTACCCAGTCGTTCATCAACTGATCTACTTCCTGGTTGATCAGTTTACCATAGAATGGGTTGAGTCCGTTTGTATCCCAGTAAACAATGCTTTTTGTACGGTTGGATAAAAGGTGGTTCTTTTCCTGTAAGGCATTTCCAAAGAAACTTAATCCTACTACACCCGCATTACCCGGTAGCTTCTGTGTAACAGCTTTTGTACGCAGATTCAGGATAATGATCTCGTCATTGTTTTCTACGAAGGCCAGGTATTTATCATCCTGGTTGAAAGCGGATAAGTTAACCGGAGCATCAGCCTCGTATGTATAGACATTTTCCCAGGTACGTGTGTTCCAGATACTGATTTGTCCGTTCTCATGGGCAGTCGCCATCATAGACGCGTCTGTGGAGAAGGCTACATAAGTGACCGGAGCTTCGGTTGATAACTGTGTACGTAATGCCTGGGTTTCAAAGTTCCAGATATCAATTTCATTGCCCCGTACGGCAGCAATAAAATAGTTGTCCGGGCTTAACTGTATGATTTCAGCCGGGCCGCTACCAGTAATAATTGATTTTACGGTGTAATCGCGGGTATCATAAATGAGTAATTCACCGAGATTATTCCCTACTACAAGGTTACGGGCATTGGCACTGTATCCGAGAGAAATAGCTGAGGGCTTACCCGGTAACTTTTTCCGTTTGTCTTTTATTTTGTGCAGTACTGTTGAACTTTTATCGCATGAGTAAATCTGTACCCGTCCTTTCTTATCGATCACGGCGATGGAGGAGGCGGCAGGATTTAGGGCCATGGTCCGCATTTTAGGCTGCGTGAATACCAGCCGGTCACCATAGGTACATACATCTTTCCCATTGTAATACATCACCCGGTAGGTCGCATTTTCCAGATGATTGATCTTGCTTTTCAGGTTATAGACCTTGAGCTCTTCAACCTGTGCAAACAGGGGAGAAGCCAGACAGCCCATTAAGGCGATCAGTGCGATTTTCTTTTTTCTTGTCAGGTTGTTCATAATAAAAATACCGTTATTTAGTTCAGAATGTCTTTTCTTAAATTGAATGTTTGTGTTGTGTTCTTTTTATCATAGTCAAACAGCAGGTCACCGCTTTCCCGGTAGAGGATCACGTGGTTGAGCCTGAACCAGATGATTGCCGCACCTACTTTTATTCCATCAATAATTTCAAGCTTCACATCTTTGGAAGGGAGCATACGCAGGTTAAGCTTGCTGCCGCTTTGTATCCTTACTTTGTCGAAGTTTACGGCTTTACCGTTGTCGGTTTTTACGGTAATGACTCCACTTTCATTAACTACCAGTGAAATGGCGGCAATATTTTTGTAGATGACCGGACATTTTTGTTTGAAAGAGGGGTTGTATTTATCCAGGGCGGCTATTACGTCAGTACCCTGAATGATTTGTCCGGGTTTGGTCAGTAACTCGATAAAGGCAAACACACCTGCGATGGCTTCGTCGGTATTATCAGCAATCAATTTGTTGTTAATTGTGTATAGCATTTCCGGAACGGCTGCCGCGGCAACATTATGAGTTACGTTAGCACTGGCTGTAGCCAATCCTTCTTCATAGGCCAGAATTCCTGATAGGGTTAGGTGAGAACCGTTATGGGCAAAGGCGATCGGTTCCATCTCGCCGGTTTCAGGAAACCACAGTTGATCCTGTAACTCTCCATTTGTTCCTAATGTATATAAATAGGCGGTTACTCCTTCGTCTTCTCCGGGTTGGTAAGCCTGTAGCCAGTCTACCTGTCCGTTACTGTTGAGAGCAGCCAGGAAGATGAGGTTCTCTCCAGGTTGAGCGGCTTCCTGTCCGGCAATCCGAATAGAGGATGTTGTTTGCCCGGTAAAATAGATCCGTCCATTCTCTGAAAAGAGGGTGGGACGCAGTAGGTCACCTCCGGTTTGCAGGGTATGCATCCATTCAAAGTTTCCTTTTATATCTGTTTTCCCGATGAATGGAATAACCGCATTTCCGCTTGCATCATAGCCACAAACATAGTATTTGTTCCCGTCAGCCGGAATGAGTTGATGATTGGCTGAACCAGGGAAACGGCCTTTTGAAAGCAGATTGTCCCAAAGGGTTTCTTCTTCGGAGTAGTTCCGGTAGAATGTACTGACTGGAATCACTTTAGCCTGGGTATGGTCAAAACTACTCATCGCCATTCCTACGAGTGAATGGATATAGGTTGGGTCGCAGGAGATGAAATCCCGGCCTCCATACGTATACCGTACGGCATCGCCTTTAAAATCGGTGAGGCAGACGGCTGCGGAAATATGGTTGGGATAATAGATGCCAATAGTCGGACAATTCATCAGTAGTTCTACCATGTGGCTGAATAGTACGGCACGGTCTTCACAATCACTATACGGATAAGCAATAGTCTCTTCCGCAAAGAAGTAACGTTCTCCTCCGAACTGTTCATCATCAGTCATATACGGTAATGACTGATAGATAAAGTCGAGGATCACCTGCACCTGGTCTTCCTCTTTTTCCAGTTGGCCGAGAATAGGTGCAAAATGAGTGAAAAGATCTTCTTTGAGTTCCCAGGAAAGGGAAGCATCGAAGTAGACTTCTATATCTGTTAACGGATAGTCGTTATAGAAACTGATCAATCCCTGGTTGTAACGCAACGGGAATTCATAAGAGTTACGGTTGACAGTAAAATTAACGGTCCGTTGTTTAATTTCAGCCTGTGGGAAAGAGGGCGATGTCATTACCCGGAGATCCAGAGGACGGTTTCCTTCGGAAAATTCTCCTTCGTATGTACGTAAACTCCCTTGTACCGGTTGCATGGCATAATAACGGATACCGCTTTTTTCCACATAAGGAATTTCATACACTTCCTGTTGGAAAGGTAATAAAAGAACCACCTGGTTGCTGCTGATACCCAGACGGGCTTTGTAGCCTCCTTTGTTAAGAAGAAACCAGGTGAGTAACCGGGCTGAATTCGGATCACTGCTATGGATAGAAGTCGCCATTCCATTAACCAGGGAGTAAAATCCCCAATCATTGAGACCCATTTTATCCCGTGTGGTAAATAAAGAACTTAACAGATCATCGTACGAAGTCTCTGATAGTTGCATCCAGTGGGAAGCAATCTCTTTTTCCTGCATATTCCCCTGGTAAGGAGTACTCAACCGCTGGTCAGGAGAAAAACTGACAGGTGTACCATAAAATGAAAAAGTTCGTACGGATGTTCCGGCGGGCGGGTCTGTACTTTTGGGTACACGAACCGGAGCAGGAGGCGTTTTTCCTGCTGCCGGCTTATCCCCAAGAGGGATGGTGGATGAGGTTGTTTTATCATCAGGGGATGCGGTTGGCGGGATGGGAGGTTTTTTCCCTTCCCTGACCTGTCCGGAAAAGAGCTGGAATTCCTGCCAGTTCTGCTCCAGCATATCTTTAAATGCTTTATCCTGTTCGGCTACAAATTGCTGGAAATCTTTTTGGATGTTTTGTTTAAAAAGATCCATTTCCATTTGCATGCCGGACAGCATTTGATCCATTTCTTTCTGTAATTCATCAGCAGTCTGAGCTTTTGTATGTACATATAAAAACATACAACAAGCCACGAAAAGTAACCGTTTCATATATTTTATACGGGGTTAATCTGTGATTTGCAAAAGTTGCATAGCGGTTGCCCGGTCCCTTGCAGGGATGCTATATACCCATTTAAGCACGTTTTCAAACGTTACGTTTCTCTCCGTATAAGGAATGTTTTGCCGCGTAGCAACAAACAGTAGATTGATACGTTCCGCTGATTTGTCCCGGGATGTTTTTGCCAGCTGGTAACTTAATCCGTTACCGGGAAAAGCATGATTTACATCGGCCTTAAATAGCCGGGCCGCTTCTGCTTCATTTGGGTAGATAAGAGAGCCTCCCTGGTCGTCGAACCAGAAAATGGTCAGATAAGCGTCCCGGTTACGGGGACGAACATTGAAACTGAGCTCGGAAAAGTTTTTATAAGCAACATCAATTCCATCTACCTGGAGTACAAATTCTCTGTCAGTCTGGTCATCCACTTTCACTACCGCACTAATTGTTACCTCTTTAGAGAGTGTTTGTGTGGCCGGGTCCCATACATTCTTCACTTTCTTATCGGTCAGGTTCATCATCCCTCCGATAGCCAGTGCGTTTACCTGTGAATAAACTTCGTAAAACTGGTTATTCTCATTTTCAGATACCTGGCCAAAGGCAGACCAGACTTCTTCAAATACACCTGCTTTACGTAACGCTTCTTTACGGGCTTCCATCAGCGCATTCTCTTCCGCCTGGCGGGGGGTAATATCCTCGCTTACTGTCCATACACCAGTACATCCCTGTACTTTGACCTCTTTTTGGGCGGTCAATATACAGGGAGATAATATACATACAAAAAATAGGATCAATTTCATCATCTGGTACACTGATTGCCGGTAGAGATCAATTAATCATCTGATCTAATTTTTCAGCCAGGCCGTCTGCTTTTTTACTCAGGTCATCACGGATGGCGTCCCGGGTGATCTTGAAGGCTTCGTTAGCATCATATCCTAAAGATACCTGGCTTTCAAAGTTACCGGTAGGTAACTGGCGGTATACTTCTACCACCGGGATCACCTGGCCCAGTTTGCCGGAGATAATAGTTTTACTGGTACTAACCATAGACGTGATGGTTTCAGCATCTGCCGGGCTCATCTCCTGATTGGCTACACGGGTTTCGATCATCTGTGCCAACTGGCTTTCCATTTGGCCTACCAATTCCAGTTTTGCCATATTAGTGGCCTGTAATTTAGCTGCATTTTGATTCCCTGCTACTGCATTGGAAGTAGCAACGATATATTTCTGTGTACCGTTTTCCGTTAGCTCATATTGCATTCTCCAGGCACGTTCCAGTTGCTTGTCCATCGCAATTTTTCCAATAGGTACAATATACCCTAACTTGGCTAATTTTTTTGCTTCTTTGCGGGCTTCTTTAGTCGCTTTTTTAGCTACCTGTTTATTAACAACTTCATTTTTTTTCTGCTCATTTGCATACAGTTTTTTAGTTTCTTTTTTGCTCTGAGCGAAAGTAAGTGTCGTTGCCGACAACACAAGCACAAGGAATAGATAAAATTTTCTACACATAATAGTAGTATTTTAGTTATTAGAAATCAATTAGTTCTCTCATGAAAATAGTAAATCTTTATTTCGTTGTCAGGTTTGTGAATTATAGTATAT
>JAJQES010000490.1 GCA_021201565.1 Tannerellaceae bacterium | reverse complement strand
CTTAATTGCCTGGGCATTATGGGGTGCCTCCCTGCTAAAAAAGAAGTAAGTGGTAAAGAGTGAAGTAAAATCCTTATCCGGACTTCACTCTCCCTCCGGCAATCTCCAGTCAATAGTCCCCCTTCCGGCTTTTTCCGGAAAATGTACCGGACAAGAATAAACTTTCGGATCGGAAAAATGTCAAAGACTCAGATTTTCTTTATTAAAAATCAATATATAACCAAAAAAGAAAGGACATGAATAGTAAACGTATCATTACAGTTGCAGCCATAGTAATATGGTTCGGATCCGCTATTTGTTTAGTAAATAATACACTTGCGGCACAAGAAATTAATCCACAGGAACGACAGGGCCGTCCTCAGCGGGGTGGTGGCGGAGGAAGTCCCGATAAAAGCAATGATCAGGTACTCCGGAACATACTGTCTGAAACAGTAAATAAATTTGTTCAACGGGAATTTAATGATCCGGAAACCGGAAAAACGTTAGCATACAATCTATTTATACCCGAAGGATACGAGTCCGGCAAATCCTATCCTTTGTTATTATTTATCGCAGATGCCAGCACAGCCGGAAAAGATGTAAAAGTTCCTTTGACACAGGGATACGGTGGTGTAATATGGGCGACTCAGCACGATCAGGCAAAACACCCCAGCTTTATTCTGGTGCCCCAATATACTACACAAACCGTAAACGATAATTCCGGAACCTCCTACGAAGTAGAAATGACCATCCGCCTGCTGGATGCAATTATTGAAGAATATTCGATCGACCGGAACCGGCTTTACACCACAGGACAATCTATGGGGGGCATGATGTCCATGTATTTCAACATTGCCCATCCGGATCTTTTCGCGGCTTCTCTCTTTGTGGGTTGCCAGTGGGATGCTTCCCAAATGGGTGGCTTTGTAAATGATAAATTTTTCTACATCGTAGCTGCCGGCGACCAGAAAGCCCCCAAAGGAATGGCAGCCCTGAAAACAATATTAGACAATGAAGGCGCCCGGATAAGTACAGGCGAATGGAGCGCGAAATTACCGGCCGCAGAACAGGAAGCCAATGTACAAAAACTATTAGCCGAAGGAAATAATATCAATTTTATTATATTCACACAAGGCAGTGTATTACCGGCAGACGGGTCCGGCAATGAACACATGTATTCTTTCGACTACGCCTACAAATTAGAAGGGGTAAGAGACTGGCTTTTCAGACAAACCAAATAAATTATTCCGGCAAACAGTACGCTTTTCAGCTACGACCAGTAGGTTTTTATTCCATACACAATAGTTTTTTTGCCTGCGGCTGGTAGGTTTTTTATAGAAAAACCTACCAGCCGCAGGCAAAAAAACTATTGCTTATCCGGATCAACTGCCTACATTTAATTGATAGATCGGCCCGTCTGCCTGGCGGTCGGTACCGGTATAAAGGGTGAGCCCTTCAAAGAAATGTTTGTCATCTTCATCCAGATCTTCCACCACTGAGTTATGAATCTTCCATAAAATCTCACCGGCAGTAAAATATTTTCCGTTATTGGCCTCCATTGTCAGATTCATATCCTCCTCATCCTCTATTTCTGCATTCCAACGGGTATAATCCACATAAAACTTTTTTGCATAGACCAGGACCTCTTCCGGGTTCCAGTCACCGGATTGATAGGTCTTGTTGATCTCTTTATTATAAGCATCTACCTCTGCAACAAATTCTTCATAACTTTCATACTCTTCTCCGATAAAAGCCCAAAAGAGATCTTTCATCACTTCTTTCGGATAGATTCCTTCTGAAATCTCATTCATCGTACGTTCTTTCAGGTCAGAATCGAAATAAACCAATTCCTCTTTCCCGGGTTTCTTCTCAGAGTTCTTATGAGAGAGTACTACCGGAACAATCTTTTCAAGCCGTTTCCACTCTTCCGGATCTATTGCCTCAGTGGCTTCCTGGATAATCCGTTTATCATCTGTTCCCCAGACCAACGGATGAGGTAATATATCCGTATAAATACCGGCAAAAGGCATCATCCCGGAAAAAAGTGCCGCGCACGGAACCTTTTCTCCTACCCGTAGTTCATGTCCCGGAAGCTGGTCAACAGTCATACATTTAGCTCCCCAGATCCCAGGCTTTTCATCATTCGTATTGACACAACCTAATATGACGATCTTCAACGGATGAGTCTGAGCAATCATAGCAGAGACCAGCAATCCTTGCTGATAAGGCGTTTCAGGTTTGATCTTAATAGTCATATAAAGAGTAAGTACCTTAAACAGAAAAGGAACCCACGCGATCAGGCTCCACCAAACAAACCCATAATTAAGTAAAAAGAGTCCAATCAACAGGAAAAACCCCACCCACAAAATTTCCTTTTGAATATCTCTTTTACGGGTTTTTACAGCTGGGTCATACTTCCGGATCCGCTCTTTATCCGGTTGAATATTTACAGCTCTCTCTGCGAATGAACCATTCAGGTAGTCACCTCTTTCTCCGATTTTCTTTTTGTTTTCTTCCATGTGTAAGTAGAGTATTTATTTAAAACGGTACACAAAAATAACTATTTATACATTTTCCACAAGGTATTCCGGAAAAAGTTTGTATCTTAGAAAAAACTCTAAAATACAAAATGTTAAAAAATCAACCGGATTGGGGGTATGCCTCCCCCTAATAAGTATTTAGTATAAAATCCGGGACTCTCTTACTATGACGGAAAAAGAACTCATATCAGCCCTTAAATCAGATTCGGAAGTTGCCTTCACGCACCTGTATGATCTTTACTGGCCACAGGTACACCACTTTGCCTCCCTTTACCTGAAAGATAAAGAGGAAATTAAAGAGGTAGTACAGGAGGTTTTTATCAAGCTGTGGGAATTGCGTTACATCCTGCGGGAAGAGGATGGCCTGAAAGGCTTCCTGTTTATCCTGACCCGGAATCACATCTTTGACCACTCCCATAAAACATTCAATGAAGATTTCTACCGGATCACTCTTCTCCGGGTGTTTACCGATCCCCGGAATATCGAGGATGAAGTAGCCTCCAAAGATCTTATGGAACACATTGAAAAACTGATCAGCAGTATGCCTGCCCAGCGACAGTTGGTATTCAACCTGAGCCGGAAAGAATATAAGACATACCGGGAGATTGCCGACACGTTACAAATCTCTCCTAAAACCGTGGAAAGACACATGCATGAAGCATTGCAGTATCTGCGTACACGATTAAAAGACCTCCTGATCTCCATCGGAGGAATTATTTTTTTCCTCAGCCATTGGGGGTAACCCGATCCGAAAAGAGTATTTATAACAGAAACATGAAACAGACATGCAGCTGAAAGAAAAAAATATATACGACCTGCTTTTTGGAAAACTACCAGAGGAGAAACAACATCTGGCCAATAGCCGGATTGTTTCTTCCGAAATGGAAAAACAGTGGGAACAGGTTCCTGCCGGGTATGAAGGGTCAACAAAAGACAAACAGGAAAGCTGGCAGATCATTAAAGAAGCGATCTATCCTTCCCTCCTGACCCGGAAATACCAATGGATGAAATGGTATGGAATAGCAGCCACCATTCTGTTATGTATCACCATAGGGATCACAGGGTATCTGGGAAGCAGGAGTAACAGTAGTCCTCTCTTCTATTACTCCTATACAACCGGCAACCACAGCAGACAGGTAATTACCCTTCCGGACGGAAGCACAGCCATATTGGGCGCACAGAGCAGTCTCATTTATCCGGACCGGTTCGCCGGAGGAAAACGAACCGTACAACTGGAAGGACAGGGTTTCTTTTATGTCGAAAAGAATAAATCAAGTCCTTTCATTGTCCAAACAAAAAACATGTCAGTTACCGCCCTGGGTACAGCCTTTGAAGTATTTGAAGATACACACGGCCTATACTCAGAAGTGATCCTGCTGAACGGATTGGTCAGGATAGATTATCCATGCACAGTCAATCAGGAAGAAGAAAGTTTCCTGCTCTACCCGGACCAGAAAATAGTTATTTCCCACAATACAGGCAAAGCGGAAATCCATCCGGAAACAGCAGAGAATTATACTTCCTGGCGGGAATATGATGGCCTGCGGTTCACCAATGAACGGCTGTCCACCATTCTTCCCCGGCTGGAACGATGGTATGGTTGCAAAATATTACATAACAATAACTCATTTTTAAATGAACGTTTCTCTTTCAAAGTCAGGAATGAATCCCTGGACCGTATTCTTGAATTAGTGACACAATCTTCTTCGGTCAGCTTCCGGAAAGACGAGGAGGAAATGATTTATCAACTAACCGAAAGAGAACCGGATCAACAGGAACAACCGCGGAAGTAAAATCATATAAAGTGAACTGTACCACACCCCGGAAATGACGTATGAACCGCCATTCAGGTCTTTTATTTCATAAGAGACCGGGGTGACCTATCTCTAAAAAACAAACAGTATATAAAAGAACTATTGTTAACAAACAAGCTCATGAAACACAAAAGATTCATCATTTACTCATTCGTTTTCCTGCTTTTTCACTGGTCTGTGGAAGCACAGACAGAAAAAGGAAAAATCACCATTCAGCTACAGGAGGTGACCCTCTCACGGATCATTGAGGAGGTGGAGAAGCAAACAGACTATACCTTCTTCATCAATGACAGCCGGATCGACATCCATAAAAAGGTTTCCATTTCGGTCACTAACGCAGAGTTGAAAGAGGTGTTAGATAAAACAGTCTCCACGGCCGGATACGACTATTCAATTGTAGAAAAACAGATCCTCATTTCACACCGTCCGGTGGTGGAAGAATCCTCCCGGTTACTTACCGGAACTATTACAGACGAGTTGGGAGAACCTATTACCGGAGCCACCATCCAGGTAAAAAATACCACCAATGGAACTATCTCCGATATTGACGGGCATTTCAGTATTTCCATCCCCAATGACAAAGCAGTCCTACTGATCAGCTATCTGGGGTTTAAATCCATAGAAATAGCAAATATCGGAAACCGGAATAATTTACTTATTACCATGGAAGAAGACAGCCGGCAATTGAACGAAGTGGTAATTATCGGATATGGAGTCCAATCCAAAAAAACACTGACAGGAGCGGTTTCTGTCGTCAAATTCGATGAAATCGAAGCCCCCACCGTGACCACCATTTCGCATGCGTTGGCAGGAAAAGCAGCCGGACTACGGGTAAACCAGCAATCCGCCCAGCCAGGCGGAGGATCTAAATTCCGGATCCGGGGGGAAGGGTCTGTCAATGCCAGCAATGACCCGCTGATCGTGATTGACGGATTCCCGGTAAGTTCAAGCGGTTCACTGGGTACCAGCAATATATACGAGCATGGCACCACGGACAATCTGCTCGAATCCCTGAACCCGGATGACATTGAATCCATTTCAGTGTTAAAAGATGCCGCCTCCACCGCTATTTATGGTGCACGGGCCGGACACGGGGTTATCCTGATCACGACTAAACGGGGGAAAAACCAGAAAGCCCGGGTGTCCTATTCCGGTAACATTTCAGTACAGAAAATACAGAACAGTTATGAAATGCTGGACACACAGGGATATATGGATATGCGGAATAAACAGTTGTATGAAGAATACCTCAAATCCAATGCGCTGGGTATTTATAAAGATTACATTACCCTCCCGGCAGACCATACAGTAGTTCCCTACCAACCCATGTACACCAATGACCAGATCCTGCGGGCAAAAGGGACAGACTGGCTCGATGAAGTGAGCCGGACCGGTATTATGCATCAACACAATGTGTCCATCAATGGTGGAACCGAAACGACCCGGTATATGACCTCTGTCAATTATATGAAACAGGATGGAGTGATAAAAAACAATGGGACCCAACGTTTCACCGCCCGTTTGAACCTGGACCAGGAAATCAATCAATACATTTCCGTAGGGCTCACGGCCACCTATACACAAAATAAATATGACAACGTCCCGCTGGGAAACCTGCAAAATGAATATTCCGGAGTCATAACCGGCGCGGTGCAGGCCAACCCGGCGATTCCTGTCCGGGATGAGAAGGGGGATTTCTACATTGATCCCTACCGTCCCTTTGTCCCTAACCCGGTATCCTTACTGGATATTACAGATATTACGGAAAAAGACCGCCTGATGGGCCTGGGATTTGTAACAGCGAAGCCGGTCAAAGGACTGGAACTCAAATTCCAGCTGGGAGCTGACCGGAGATTCCAGAAAAATTCTAATTACCTTCCTAAGACGACTCTGGAAGGCCAGAAGCATAACGGAGCCGGAGAGATCACACAGGAAGACGGAACGGATTACCTGATGGACCTGACAGCGACCTACGACCTGAAAACAGGAGGCCATCACCTGAAAGCGTTAGCCGGATACTCTTTTCAACAATTCAACCGGAAAGGGGTGCGGTCCGGTAACCGTGATTTCCTGGTGGATGGTTTTCTCTATCACAACCTGGGAGCCGGCTCGTATGAAAAACCCATTGTGGGTTCCTGGAGTTCCAAAGAGGCCATTGCCTCCTATTTTGCCCGTGTTAATTATACGTTTCAGGACAAATACCTGGTAGAAGGTACGATCCGTGCTGACGGTGCTTCTAACTTCACGCCGGAAAACCGTTGGGGATACTTTCCTTCGGTCTCTGCCGGATGGGTAATCAGTGAAGAATCCTTTATGGAAAAGAGCCGTGACTGGCTTTCCAACCTTAAATTACGTGCCTCTTACGGACAAACCGGAAACTCCAGTGTAGGATACCGGATTGAAGACTTTTTCGCAGTCGGCAGGCATGCCATCTTTGGAGAAGGCCAGCTGGAAAGTTCAGGGGTATTTGCTTCTGACCTGGGAAACACGAAACTTACCTGGGAAACCACCAGTGAACTGAATATCGGAGTCGATGCCGGATTCTTCCGGAACCGCCTGAATGTTACGTTTGAATATTTCACCCGCAGGATCTCGGACCTGTTAAGTGAGAAATCCCTTCTCTCCTTCTATGAAATCAATAAAATCTATGCCAATATCGGAGAGACAAAAAGCAAAGGGTATGAAGTTACTATTAACTCTGTCAACCTTGCCCGTCCGGACCTGGAATGGAACACGATGCTGACACTGGCCCATTATGAAGACCGCTGGTCCAAACGGGACCCGGAATGGAAACCCCGTTCCTATCAACGGGTGGATGATCCCATCCGTGCCTGGTGGACGTATGAATCCCTGGGTATCATGCAACCGGGAGACAAGGCTCCCGATGCGCAACCGGACCTGTTACCGGGTATGGGCATCCTGAAAGACCAGAACGGAGACGGCGTGATCAATGAAGATGATATGGTGTACATTGGTAGTAATGACCCCGCTCTTATTTTCGGATTCAATAACTCATTCCGTTACAAACGTTTCGACCTGAATATCTATTTCTACGGCGAATTAGGGCGGAAACGCGGAGCCAGTTACAAAGAATCCTGGACCCGTATGGACAACGGACAAAACGTCTCGGTGATGTCTTACCAGTCTTTTAACAGTAATAATCTGGCATCTGCCCATCCGACCTATATCCGGGGCGGATACGGCTGGGGCGACCACTACGTAAAGAACATCTCCTATATGCGATGCGGAAATATCACGCTGGGCTATACCCTCCCGGTCTCTTCCCGGCTGGCAAAGTCAGTCAGAATATATGTGGATGTAAACAATCCGTTCGTCCTTACCAACTGGTCGGGGTTAGACCCGGAAACTGACAACGGCGATTTCGCCTATCCCAATATACGGTCCTATAATTTCGGGCTGAATGTAACCTTTTAATTATTTATGAACCGGAAAACTGAATAGATCATGAAGAAATATAGCATACAACTCATCACGATCCTCGCCCTTTTCACCTGCATGCTTGAAGGCTGTAAGATAGAAAGCGAAATATATGATAAGATCAATCCCGGGGTATTCCCCCAAAACGAAGAAGATGTAAAAGCATTGGTCTCCTCCAGTACCTATCATGTATTTTCTCCCTGGCGCATCTTTGCCATTGCGACAGGCTATACGATTGTATCCGACATCGTAACCGACCATGTGGAAAATACATGGGGATGGACTACCCTGTATAACTCGTATGAAGCCAATGACTGGCATATTGATGGAGACGACCGGCGCAATTACGACTATATCTCCTATCTGTCCGCCATGACCCTCTGTATCGACCGGATTAAAGATGTGGGCATCCATGAGGAGTTACTGGAACGTTACATAGCCGAAGTAAAATGCGGCATGGGATTCCTCTCCTTTCTCCTGTATGACCTGTACGGTCCTATTCCCATTCCTGACCTTGAGATACTGAAAGATCCGTTAAATGAACAGATCCTGCCTCGTCTCTCTGAGGAAGAGATGCAACAATATATTGAAACCCACCTACTGGAAGCAGCGGAGGTGCTCCCTTATAAATATGACGCGGCCAACTACGGCAGGTTCACAAAAGGTCTTGCGAATACCCTCCTGCTTAAATTCTATATGCTAACCCGTCAGTGGGATAAAGCAGAAGCCGTAGGACGGGAACTGACCCGGGCTGAATATGGTTATGAATTAGTGCCCGACTATCATTCCCTGTTCACCCTGGAAGGAGAGATCAACTCAGAAACAATCTTCTCCTCCATTGCCAAAGCAGGCGTTATGGAAGGCCAGTGGCACGCACATGTACTGACAGCTGACTTTCCCACGCCCGGAGACAAAACCATCACGAAATGGGGAGGCTATAAGATCACCTGGCCCTTCTATGAATCTTATGAAGCGAATGACAAACGGAAAGAAAAAATCTATGGTGAATATACAGGTACCGAAGGAGTCGAACACAGCCGCCTGCTGGACCGGGACAGCGGAACACAGGGACTGCTCTACCGGGGAGCCGTACCGGTTAAATATGGTTTCGATGGTGTGGTCGGTGAGAAATGTGAAATCGACATGCCTATCTACCGCTACGCAGATGTGATCACCCTACTCGCGGAAGCTATTGTACGGAATGGCAACCAGGTTACCACGGAAGCCCTAAACTACCTCAACCAGGTACGGAACCGGGCCGGACTCCCCTCCTATACATTCAATGAAGTAAATAATGTGGAAACCTTTCTGGATAAGATCCTGCTTGAACGGGGACACGAATTCTATCTGGAAGGCGTACGCCGGCAGGATCTCATCCGCCATGGTAAATTCATTGAATATGCTATCCAAAAAGCTGAATTCGCAGGAGAGCCAACAGCTAAAATCGCGACCCAGGTGGACGGCGTCTACAAATATGAACGGTTCCCTATTCCGACGAAAGTAATCGCGGAAGGAAAAGGGATTATTAAACAGAATCCGGGATTCTAAATAAACAAGTATAAATAAACATCCATATCTTATGAAAAGAGAACTTTGTTTACTAATAGCCATTCCCCTCCTGCTCTTTGCTTCCTGTAAAGAGGACAGGTATGAAATAGAGATCCCTCTCTCCGGTATCTTCCTCCTGGCACCGGAAAGTGAGGCTGACATAGACCTGAATGATCCGGCAGCGGAAACCTATACATTCAGCTGGCAGGAACATCCCGCAGAAGGTAGTACTCTATTGTTAAGTGCCAGTGAGTTTCTATTAGCCCCATTCGCTGTTGAGACGGCAGAAAAGACTGGCTATACGTTTACAGTAGACGAACTCGACCAGGCATTAGCCGGTTTTGGGATCAGTGCCGGAGAAACCGGTACCATCTACTGGTCTGTCAAACCCTCTGACCGTTTACATGTCGCGGCCTCTGAAATACGTCCGGCCATTGCGACCAGGATACGTACCCGGCTGTTATTACCTGCCGACCAGAGCCATATCGAATTAAACGGTCTCCGTCCTGATACGGAAGTCGTATTTTCGTGGGATACCGAAAACACAGAAGAAACAAGGTATGCCCTCTGTTTTGGTCTCACACCGGACCTGGCAGCCAACACGGTAACCATCGAAGCAGGCAAAGAAAATGTCTCCAACCTGACCCATCAACAGCTTCAGGAAGTGTTAGATCAATTAGGAGTAAAGAAATTTACAAACACCCGTATCTATTGGAATGTACTGAATACCCAAACCAATAAATACCATTCGCGGGCTTCTTCCTCCTTATCTGTACAGGGTCAAATGGTATTCACAGATGTGCGGGGAGAGGAATCCATCACCTATCCCGTTACCCGGATTACCTATTCCGATGGTACTTCCCAGGTGTGGTTAGCCGCAAACCTGCGCGCGACCCGGTATCCGGACGGAACCCCTATCGAAAGCGAATATCTCCATTTTGCTCCCGCATCCTTAGGAGAAGACTATGTACAGGCCTACGGCGGTTATTACAGCGAACCCATCAAACAACTGATTGCCCCGGAAGGCTGGAGATTACCGACCGTAGATGAATTTGAACTTCTCTTTTTTGAAGCCGCATTAGTGCCGGGACGCTGGAATGTGTTGAAAGATCCGGTTTATTATGAAACCTTCGATCGCGAATCCGGTCACATCAACGAATGGGGGCTTAGCCTGGTTAGTGCCGGCCAATGGTCCGGAGGCAACATAGTCAATCACAAAGGAATCTACTGTTATATGCATGCCGCCGGTTGCGACGCGTGGACATGTGTCCTTCACGATAACGGAGCCACCCTCTGGTGGCCGTGGACAGATGCCGCCACCGCACGGTTTGTATATGAAGAGTAAAAAAAGTAGTTAGTAGTTGGTAGTTAGTAGTACGCTCACTCTGTTCGCTTAGTAGAAATAAAAAATAAAATGAGCAAAACGAGTCCCTACCAACTACTAACTACTAACTACTAACTACTAACTACTGAATAATAACAACTTAAAATCAACAACCCTATGTCATACCGAAAATTATTTATAATCATTTCTGTCATATATATGTGCATAAGTTTACATGCCTGTACAGACACCATCGTAATCCCGGCCGGAGAATATGAAGAATACGGAGAAGATCCGGAACAGCCGGGTGGCGATAACCAACCGGGGCCTATCGTTAAGATCGCACCATTAAACAATCCCGACCGGGGCTATCACTTCGAGTCCGGATATTTCGCACACAACCTGGTCAACCCGTTCAATACCTCTGAAACCTATCCGGACGGATTTATACCGAAACGGACGGAGATGTATAAATCCGCGGCAGATGGTGTGACACTCACCCAACTGTACATTTACCTGACCGAATGGGTAGACCGGGATATTTCACCGGAGGGATTACAAAATATTCAAACCTTGTTTGACGGCCTCAAAGAGCATGGGCACAAAGCCATTCTGCGGTTTGCCTATAACTGGACAGGGCTGAATACGTCCGGGGGAGAATCCGAACAATGGATCCTGCGGCACCTCGAACAACTCACTCCCTTCTTCCGGGAAAATATGGGCCTGATCGCAACTATCCAGGTCGGATTTATCGGTGCCTGGGGTGAATGGCATACCTCTCCCCTGCAAAACAACCAGGCAGCTAAAAATGCCATTGTCAGCGGTTTACTGGAAGCCTATCCGTCTCCCTACTGTGTGGAGATACGTACCCCTGACCATAAAAACGCGTTGACACTGGCCAACGAAAGCTACCGTTCACGGATTGGCTATGCAAACGACTACTTCACGGCTGGCGAACACAGTCACGCCCCCGGCAATGATTTTGTACCCGGTGATGCCTGGTATCAACAGGTAAAACAAGAGTCACACGAATTCTATATGAGTGGAGAAATACCATACGCCGAACAAACCGAATGGGGTCTCTTTGAGCTGATCAACCCCTCCACCACCCTGCAAATTCTGCGGGATCATCACTACTCGGCATTCGACATTACCCAGAATTTCGATCTCAATATTACTTCATGGAAAAATGTAAAGGTATCTCCCTTCTATCTGGACAACCTGAACATTCTCTATTCGGAGGATTACTTTAAAGATGAAGAGGGCAATACCGTTTCCCGTTCCTTTTACGAATTTGTACGTGACCATCTGGGCTATCGTTTAAATCTCCTTCCTTCTTCCACCATTGAAGGGGCAAACGGAGCGTTAAATTATGAACTGAACCTGACCAACACAGGCTTTGCGACAGTCGTGAATCCCAAACCGGTTTATCTGGTATGTATCAACTCCAACGGACAGGTTGAAAAAGAGATCCTGCTGGAAAACGCAGATCCCAAAACGTGGCAACCCTTTCATCCGGCCACAAACCATCCGGACATATTAACCCATACCATCCGGGGAAGTGTTTCTACGGGTTTGAGCGGCACCTACCGGATCGGGATCTGGATGCCTGACCCAACAGAGAAATTACGTTACAACAACCTATATGACACCAAATGGGCGATAAGTGAAATGATTTCCCACTGGCAGGACGAACAAAATAAATACACCGTAAATATTATATGTGAAGTCACCTTCTGAGAATAAACGCTACCCTATATATAATCATGCAAAAACGGTGCATCCTTTTAAAAAAAAGGGTGCACCGTCCTGTTAAAAAGAGCGCACCCTTTTAATAAATCTTTCGGGTTTATAACCCGGAAGCAAAACACCGGTAAGTTTGTAACTTACCTGCGGCCGAAGGACGCATATACGCAACCGGTTATTTATAGCCGCAAAGTGACTATGGAAGTTACAAACTTCCAGATGTTTCTGCTCCGGGTTACAAACCCGAAGCAACAATTGATTATGATATTCTTTATTTACATAGCCTCCCTGCCGGAGACTTAGGGTTGTACGACCTTACCATCCCGCACCTCTATTGTTTTGGTGGTTACAGCGTATTCATCGGGAATGATCCGGCCGCCCATTTCGTCGGCCCATGACTCGGTGAACTCTGCACCGATATAAATAATAATAGCTGAATAATAGAGCCAGGTGATTAAAATCACTAAAAAAGCAGCTGCTCCATAGACCGAACCGACATTGGCAATTCCGATATAGAAGGAGATTCCCCATTGCCCGATCAGGAACAGGATAGTAGTAACCAAAGCACCGACAAATACATCGCGGCTTCTGATAGTGGCATCAGGTAACATTTTAAAGATCAGCACAAAAATACAGGTCGTAACCCCCAGGTTCAGAATCATACCTGCTATTTTTACTAACGAATCGGCGATATCCGGATAGCCGGACATAATTTTCCCCATCAGATGTCCTATCACATTCGTAATTACAAATGTGATCAACAGGATAAAAGCAAATATCAGAATAATTGAAAAAGAGAGGAGACGGTTTTTGATATATTTAAGCCAACTCTTTTTAGGTACCGGCTTTATCCCCCAGATAGTATTTAATGAACTCTGGATCTCGGCAAAAATTGCAGTCGCACCAAAAATAGTGACTCCTAACGTAACAATCGTCGCTAAGGTAGAGGCATCACTATCCTCCGCATTTGTTAATATAGCCTTGAGTTGTTCCACTACTTCTGCCCCCATGATAGATTCAAGTTCCGAATATAAAGGCCCGGAAAGATCCGCATTGAAAAAACTTCCGATGGAGACTAACAAAGAGAGGAAAGGAATGATGGAAAACAGGGTCGCATAGGCCAGGGAACCACTTAACCCCGTCACATTATCATCCGTAAATCCCTGAACAGTATTCTTTATAATCTTTACAAATGCACGGAACGTGAGCTTTTTCTTTCCTGTTGACTGATCTTCCATTGATACTTTTTTCCTATCAACAGAATTCCTTTTTCGTTTGTTTAAACGCAATAAGATCAGACACAGATTACACGGATTAGTACTCTTTTTCATTATATAATAAAAAAGAAAAGGCCATCTTCACCTGTACAGTGGGA
>JAJQES010000516.1 GCA_021201565.1 Tannerellaceae bacterium | reverse complement strand
TGATAATACTTCCTTTTTTCTGGTCCACCATCGTTTTGGCAAATACCATAGTCGGAAGCACTGTTCCAAACAGGTTCAGGTCAACCACTTTCCGGAATGCATCCAGATCCAGATCAAAAATAGTTTTATCCGGCGGAATAGTCGCTCCGGCCATATTTCCCCCAGCCAGGTTTACCAACACATCAATAGCGCCATAGGCATCCAGAATATCCTGGCGGTTCTTTTCCAATACTTCTTTCTGAAGGACATCACAATAGAGGAAAAGTGCTTCGCCACCCTCCGCTTTGATCTCGTCCACCACTTTATTTCCCTGTTCTTCATTCCGGTCCAGGATTACGACCTTGGCGCCTTCTTTTGCCAGATGCTTTGCCATGCAGGCACCCAGAATTCCACTTCCACCTGTCAGCAGAATTACCTTTCCGTTTACGCTAAAAAGTTGATTCATGTTTAGATATAATTATTATAATAGTGTATATTTTCTTTGATTAAAATATCCATCGGCATGTAATTGGCCTTTTCGACCTTTTCCTGTAATATGAGATGCCGGAACAATGCACGGATCGAATTGAATCCCTGTACTTCGGGCCGCTGTGCGATCAGGTGCGTAATCAATCCATTTTCCAGATGGATCAGGTTCGCATCCAGTACGTCATAGCCAATCAGACTAAAACCAGTGATCCACGGATTCTTTTGCAGATAATCCCCGATCACATACGCACGTGAATTAAAAATAATGCCTTGTCTTATCTGGTCATTTTCTTTAAAAAAGGCATCCAGCAACTCCTTATTATTTTTATCATCATCACTATGCAACTGAAGCGAAAGCACCTTACCGGTATGACCCATTTGTTTCAGATAATCCCGGAACCCTTCTTCACGATTCGCTACCTGTGTAGAAGAAAACACCCCTTTCCGTTTAAAACGGAAGATCGCCAGATCCTCCTCTTTCCGGATCCGGTCCTCAATCAGCCGGCCTGCAATATAGCCTGAATCATAAGAATGAGTTCCATAATAAGCCAGACAATCCGCCTCTTCAATCCGGGCATCAATAAAAACATACGGAATATCCAGCTCATCCAGTTTCCGGGTAAGTTCCAGCACACTCTCCTTAATAAGAGTAGCGATTACTACTCCCTGACAGTCACTTTCTATTACCTGAGGAATCAAACTATCAAAAGAACTTTTATCATACTGGTCAAAACAAAGCCGCCGGACCTCTACATTATAACTGAACAATTCCTTTTCAGCCAGTTCAATTCCATCATTAATTTTCTCCCAGTATTCCCCCTCTTTATAAGAAGGAGTTATAGTAATAAAATGGTATTTCTTTTTCAAAGCAAGCGACCGGGCGATCAGATTGGGGTGATAGTCGATCTCTTTCAATACTTTATCTACCTTCTCCTTCGCCTCTATGGAAACTTTTCCCCGGTTATGCAGAATACGGTCCACAGTCCCGGTAGAAACCCCTGCCATTTCGGCTATATCTTTAATCCTATAATTTTTGCTCATGATAGTTGAACCTAATAAAAAACGATTATGTGTTCGTACACACGAACAAATATAGAAGAAAATAAATGAATTATCAAAAAGAAAAAGGTAAACTTTTTCCTTTCTGTAGAATTAGCCGGCTTTTTTAGGTAAATGATAAAAAAGCCCCTGTTCAAACGGAGTCCAGACACAGGTACGTTGCCCGCATTCTTTCAACGCCTTATTCACCCAGGTATTACAGGTAAAAAAGAGAGAATAATGGCCACCAGCATCATAAAAACGATGGTATTTTCCATACCAGACTGTAGAAGGAACCGGCACCAATTCACCTTCCGCAGGCAAATAAATTTTTATATAACGAATCAACCGTTCATACTGGTCTGCTGATAAGGAAAGACGGACACAATGTTCATCTTCCCGGATCGAAGAATACCAGGCCACATGTAGAATAGCTTCTCCCCTGCCACACACAGCATTGAAAGCAGTTTTAAAAGTCAGATCACTCCATTCGGGAGTATTGAGATAAAAATCTTTATTTCCCCACCCTATGGCCATGTACCGGAAAGAAGCAGGAATGGGGTTTTCCCTGTCCGTAAAGAGCTGATGCCAATTTATAAAAGAGGTAGAGGCAGGCATTACAATATCCGTATGGACTCCACTTCCTACGATAAAAATATCAATCCCTCCTTCCTTCTCTTTTTCTCCGGAGACAGGAACCAGTGAAAACAGACAGGCTATCAGGAAGTAGGACAGAATGAATCCTGCGACAATAACCAATATTTTTCCGCTTATTTTCAGGAGTTTCTTACTGCAAGCCATATATCATACCGGTTCTATGAATGGACAAAGATAATCTTTTCACGAAATCTTAACCATAATTATACGATTCCGGCGAACAAATTCTACCTCTCTTCTTTTTATAAGAGATAACAACCGAAACATGAGGCTATGAACAGATATATTTCTGGTAAAAGACAGATATACGCTATTTGTTGTCTATTTTTCCTTTTTCTATTCAGTAATTGTAAAAAGAAAGAAAACCAAAATGCTGCTGCAAACCAGGTAAAAGAGTATGCAGTTATTACAGTGCAACCGACACGGACACAATTGAAAACATCCTACCCTGCCAGTATCCGGGGAATTCAGGATATTGAAATACGACCGAATGTGTCCGGTTTCATTACAGAGTTATTAGTCGATGAAGGAGCAACGGTAAAAAAAGGACAACCCCTTTTTAAAATTGACCCGGTCTCTTACCAGGCAGCGGTGATCTCCGCAGAGGCCAATGTCAATGTGGTGGAAACAGCTGTACGTACCGCTTCCCTTACATTAGAGAACAAGCGGAACCTGCGGAATAAGAATATCATCAGTGACTATGAACTGGAAACAGCTGAAAATGATTATGCTTCGCAACTGGCCCAGTTAAACCAGGCAAAAGCCGAGCTATTAAACGCACGCAATAATCTCTCTTACACCATTGTGACCAGCCCGTCCGACGGAGTGATAGGAACCATTCCTTACCGGGTAGGAAGCCTGGTAAGTCCCAGTATAACAGAACCGATGACCACCGTTTCCGATATTTCCTCTATGTATGTCTATTTTTCAATGACAGAGAAACAGGTATTGGATTTTACCCGGCAACGCACCAATATTCAACACCTGTTAGATAGTCTGCCTCCCGTTCAGCTACAACTGGCAGACAGCACGCTTTATTCCCATAAAGGACGTATTGAAATTATAAGCGGAGTCATTGACCAGACTACCGGCTCAGCCAGCATGCGGGCCATATTTCCAAACCGGGAACGCATACTGAGAAGCGGGGGAACAGGTGTAGTGCAAATACCTCATATATTCAACAATGTCATCGTAATCCCCCAACGGTCCACCTACGATATTCAGGATAAGAAATTTGTATATATGGTGACCGATAGCTCTACCGTAAAAGGAACAGAGATAACGATCTATCCTGTGGATAACGGAAAAGAGTATGTGGTCACAAAAGGGTTAAAAGCCGGAGACCGGATCGTGAGTGATGGAGTAGGCACCCTCCGGGATGGTACCCATATAAAACCGGTCACCCCGGAACAGGCCCAACAAAACCTGGAACACGCCAGTCAAAGCGGAACACCACCACAAACAAAAAATTAATCTAAAGGCTACGGATATGAAATTTGATACGTTTATCAGACGTCCTGTATTATCAACTGTAATCTCCATTATCATCGTCATATTGGGACTTCTCGGACTCATGCAATTACCGGTTACCCAATATCCCGACATTGCCCCTCCCACTGTCCAGGTTAGCACGAGCTATACCGGTGCGGATGCACAAACCATCCTGAACAGTGTCATTGCTCCTTTGGAGGAACAGATCAATGGAGTGGAGAACATGACTTACATGACCTCTACCGCTTCTAATACCGGAACAGCCAGTATTACAATTTATTTTAAACCCGGAACAGACCCGGACCTGGCGGCTGTAAACGTACAGATCCGTGTCTCAAAAGCACAGGGATTACTTCCCTCCGAAGTGATCCAGGTAGGGGTAATCACCAGCAAACGGCAAACCAGTATTCTGGAAGTATTTACCGTATACAGTTCGGATGACCGTTATGACCAGACCTTTCTGCAAAACTACGTACAGATCAACCTGCTTCCCCAGGTTTTACGTGTAAATGGTGTGGGAGACGCGGCCGCTTGGGGTAGCCGGGACTATGCTATGCGTATCTGGTTACGTCCGGATATTATGGCGAAGTATGGATTGATCCCGTCCGACATCACCGCAGCATTGGCTCAACAAAATATAGAAGCGGCTCCTGGTATGTTTGGGGAAAACGGTGACCAGTCCTTCCAGTATACTTTAAAATACAGAGGAAGACTTGAGGAACCAACCGAATTTGAGAATATTATTATCCGGGCCTCCGAAAACGGTGAGATTTTACGGTTACGGGATATTGCACGGATTGAGTTAGGAGGATTGAGTTACCAGATCGAAACCAATTCCGATGGCCACCCCGGTCTCGCTGTAGCCGTATTCCAGACAGCCGGTTCCAACGCGACCCAGGTTATTAATAATGTAAATGCCGTATTGGAAGAAGCGCAGAAGGACTTTCCGCCCGGAGTAAAATATGAAATTCTGATCAATGCTAATGATTTCCTGTATGCCTCTATTCATGAAGTAATTAAAACACTGATCGAAGCCTTTATTCTGGTATTTATTGTAGTCTATATTTTCTTACAGGATTTACGTTCTACCCTCATTCCGGCCATTGCCATCCCGGTAGCGCTGATCGGTACATTTTTCTTCCTGTTAGTCATTGGGTTCAGTCTCAACCTGCTCACCCTCTGTGCTCTCATTCTGGCCATCGCCATTGTGGTAGATGATGCGATTGTAGTAGTAGAAGCAGTCCATGCCAAACTGGATAAAGGATATGAATCCGCTTTGCAGGCGGCACTCGACGCAATGAATGAGATATCAGGAGCGATCATCTCTATCACTCTTGTCATGATGGCCGTATTTATTCCGGTAAGTTTCCTGGGAGGAACCTCCGGTGTATTCTACAAACAATTTGGTATCACGATGGCAATAGCCATTGCGATTTCCGCCCTCAATGCGTTAACATTGAGTCCGGCACTCTGCGCGATTTTCCTGAAACCTCATACAGGCGAAGAGAAAAAGAAGACAGGTCTGATCGCACGTTTTCACGCAGGATTCAATCATACTTACAATAAATTACTGGATAAATACAAGCGAGGCGTCGTTTTCCTCTTCGGGCACAAAATATGGGCCTTCGTTGCATTGGCCATTATGGGGACTCTTTTATTCCTGCTTATGAAAAACACCCCCACCGGACTCGTGCCGGACGAAGATACCGGAACCTTTTTTGTTACAGTAGACCTTCCTCCCGCCACTTCGTTAGAAGAAACAGAACGGGTGATGGAACAAATCGACAGTGTCCTTGTATCAGAACCAGCTCTTTTGAGCCGTACGCGGGTAGTCGGTATGAGCCTGATTGCCGGAAACGGAAGTTCATACGGTACTTTCATCTGTAAATTAAAAGAATGGGATGAACGAAAAGGAAAAGGAGAGGATGTCAATAGTGTGATTATGCGTTTATATATGAAAACACAAGTCATCAATGATGCGCGCATATTAATCTTCTCTTCTCCGATGATCCCGGGTTTCAGTCTGACAAACGGTTTTGAATTTGATTTGCAGGACCGTACAGGAGGAGATATCAATAAGTTTTACCAGGTAGCGCAGCAATTCCTGGCCCAACTCTCCCAACGACCGGAAATAACCACTGCACAGACCTCCTTTAATCCTACTTTTCCACAATACATGATTGATATAGATGTAGCAAGATGTATGAAAATGGGAGTTAGTCCGGATGATATACTCACTACCCTGCAGGGATATTACGGTGGTTTATATGCTTCAAACTTCAACCGCTTCGGAAAGTTATACCGGGTAATGATACAGGCAGACAGCCATTACCGGACCAATCCGGAAAGTCTGAACAATATATATGTACGAGTAGGAAACTCCATGGCTCCTATCAGTCAGTTCATCACACTCAAAAAAGTATATGGCCCGCAGAATATCAACCGGTTTAATCTCTTTACAGCGATTGCAGTCAATGGTACCCCAGCGGAAGGATACAGCTCCGGAGATGCCATTAAAGCGATTCAGGAAGTAGCTGCGGAAAGCCTGCCCAGCGGATACAGCTTTGAATTTTCCGGCATTACACGGGATGAACAAAGTTCCGGGAGCAACACAGGAGCGATCTTTATCCTCTGTATCCTGTTTATCTATTTGTTATTAAGCGCTCAATACGAAAGTTATATTCTTCCTTTAGCAGTGATCCTTTCCGTTCCGTTCGGACTGGCCGGAAGCTTTATCCTGGCTAAGATTATGGGGGTAAATAACAATATCTACCTGCAGATCTCCCTGATCATGCTGATCGGACTGTTAGCGAAAAATGCCATCCTGATCGTGGAGTTTGCTATTGAAAGAAGAATGGCGGGTATGAGTCTGGTCTGGTCGGCCATCAGTGGAGCAGAAGCCCGGCTACGGCCCATCCTCATGACCTCTCTGGCACTGGTAATCGGCCTCCTGCCTCTTATGTTATCCCATGGAGTGGGGGCAAACGGGAACAAAACATTAGGAACCGGTGCGATAGGAGGCATGTTTTTCGGGATGATCTTCCAGATCTTTGTCGTACCTGTTTTTTATATTGTATTCCAATACCTGCAGGAAAAGGTCAAACCCATCCATCCTGAAATGAAAAAAGAGACCGGAACTATGGATAAAAATAAAACAGAATCTGTATGAAACAAGCCAGAATAAAACTACAGGGAATATGTATAGGGATGATGCTTTGTCTGTCCGGATGTGGTATATACAAAACCTATGAACGTCCGGAAGTAAATGTGGCAGGCCTTTACAGAGATCCGTATGCAGTAGCGGACACACTCCGGGCGGATACGTTTAATATGGGAAAAGTCAATTGGAGAGACCTGTTCCGGGATGAAAAATTACAGGTACTGATTGAAAAAGGGTTGGCTAATAATGTAGATTTGCAGATAGCCCGTTTACGGGTAGAGGAAGCGCAAGCCTCTCTCCTCGCCTCCCGGCTGGCTTTCCTGCCTTCTCTTTCCCTGGCTCCCGAAGGTACCATCAGCAGTTATGACCGTAGTAAAGCAGTAAAAACCTATCAGTTACCATTGGTTACCAGTTGGGAAGCAGATCTGTCCGGCCGTTTGCTAAATGCCAGCCGGGGCGCCTATGCTTCTTTACTTCAGAGTGAAGCCTACCGGCAAATGACCCAATCTTCTTTGATAGCCAATATTGCCAATAGTTATTATACCCTATTGATGCTGGATGAACAATTCCGGATCACCGAATCAACCGTAGACCTGTGGCGGGAAAATGTCCGGGTAATGGAAGCCCTTAAAGAGATAGGTACAACAAATGAAGCAGCTATTGTACAGAGCCGCGCCAATACCCATCAGGCAGAAGCCTCTCTGTATGACCTGAGCCAACAAATCCGGGAAACTGAAAACGCCTTATCGATCCTGTTAGGAGAGGCTCCGCAATGGATTGACCGCTCTACCCTGGACAGCCAGGAACTGCCGGTAGAACTCTATCCGGGTATTCCGGTACAATTACTGGCTAACCGGCCGGATGTACGGTATGCCGAAATGCAACTGGCCATCGCTTACTATGCAACAAACCAGGCACGGGCCGCCTTTTATCCGCAATTGTCCCTGACCGGTACGCTGGGCTGGACCAATAGTGCCGGTTCTGCTGTGTCCAACCCGGGAAAGATGATTTTATCAGCCGTAGCATCCCTCACCCAACCTATCTTCAACAGAGGAATTAATATCAGCCAGTTACGTATCGCTCAGGCACAACAGGAAGAAGCTGCGCTGAATTTTCAGCAAAGCCTGTTGGTTGCCGGACAAGAGGTTAGCAACGCACTGTATCAATATGAAGCATCGGGCGGAAAAATAACAGAATTGGAAGCCCAGATTGACAATCTGGAAAAAGCTGTTGACTATACACAGGAGCTCTTCCGTTCCGGCGAATCCTCCTACCTGGAAATCCTGACAGCCCAACAATCCCTGTTAGGTGCCCAACTCAATGTAGTCAGCGAAGTTTTCGACCAGCTACAGGCGGTTGTGAACCTCTATAAAGCCCTGGGAGGCGGAAGTGAAACTCCCGGACAATAGTCTGCGATCTGGCATCCGGGGTCAGGTAACAAAAATAAAACAGCATCTGTTCAGGTTTCCATAACATCCTATAAAAGATCTGCGAACCATAGGAAACATTTTCGTTTCACCCGGGTGGGGCACCTGCGCCACCGGAATGAAGCACCTGACCCACCCGGATGGCGGAGCTGCTCCACCCGGGTGAAATGCGCTTTTGAGTTGTACCCTGGCAACATGTATCCCTATATTCTCCCATCCTACAAACATACCTCTTTCATTCCGGACAAAAGGGAGATATGTTATTATGCGATCCTTCCTTTTGCGGATAACAACCAGGCTGTTTATTTTAAGGATGAGACCACTTTTCCAGGTCAATACAGTCTGAAAGGTAGAATCAAGGGGAAACGTGCCAAAACAAAAACAGCGGATAAAAACCTAATTAAGTTTTTATCCGCTGCGTATAGGAGTATATCCGTTTCCTATTCTCTCTTTTAAAGAAGACCGGAAAGGATTTTACAGTACATTGATTTCTTTCAGAACATCATTGGTCGCTTTTACCGCCTGTGCACTCTTGGCAAACAATGCTTTTTCTTCGTCATTCAGTTCCAGCTCAACGATCTTTTCAATACCGTTTTTACCCAGGATCACAGGAACACCGATACAGATATCTGACTCACCATACTCACCTTCCAGAGATACTGAACAGGGGATCATTTTCTTCTGGTTGTGGATGATAGATTCAGCCACCAATGCTCCGGCAGCACCCGGTGCGTACCAGGCAGAAGTACCCAAAAGACCTGTCAGGGTAGCACCACCTACCATTGTCGCTTTTACTACTTCGTCGAGTTTCTCAGCACTCAGCAGGCTGGTTACAGGTACACCTTTGTATGTAGCCAGACGAGCCAACGGAATCATAGTGGTGTCACCGTGACCACCAATTACCATACCTTCTACTTCATTGGCGTTGCAGCCTAATGCCTGGGAAAGATAATATTTGAAACGTGAACTGTCTAAAGCACCACCCATACCGATGATACGGTTTTTAGGCAAACCTAATGTTTTCAGAGCCAGATAAGTCATTGTATCCATCGGGTTAGAGATCACCACAATGATCGCGTCCGGAGAATATTTCAATGCATTTTCCGCAACTGTTTTTACGATGCCGGCGTTTACTCCGATCAGCTCTTCACGGGTCATTCCCGGTTTACGGGGAATTCCGGAAGTAATAATGATAACATCAGATCCGGCAGTTTGAGCATAATCATTGGTGCAACCTACTACAGTAGAATCAAAACCAAGTAATTGAGCTGTCTGCATCATATCCATGGCCTTTCCTTCGGAAACACCTTCTTTTACATCCAGCATTACTACTTCGTCGGCTACTTCATTGAAAGCAAGCACATTTGCACAAGTAGCGCCCACATTTCCGGCGCCAACAACTGTTACTTTAGACATAATTATAAATTTTATTGTGTTACTATAAATAGTTTCTGCTATTAATGATGACAAAGGTACAATCTAATTGACAATTGACAATTGACAATTGATAATTATTTGTCTCTTTTCAATCATATTTTACTTTCTGATTTTCTTTGTCTTTTCAGCTATCCACTTATTCTACGTATAGAACTAATCCTTTCAGATACTCTCCTTCCGGATGATAAATATTGACCGGATGGTCAGCGGGTTGAGTCAGTTGATGAAGAATACGTACCCGGCGGCCGGATTGGGCAGCCGCACTGAAAACTGCCAACCGGAAATTTTCTTTACTGACTACCTGGGAACAGGAGAACGTAAAAATAATACCTCCCGGACGAATCTTTTCAAAAGCAATGGCATTTAATTTCCGGTATCCCTGCAGGGCATTCCGTAATACATTTTTATGTTTGGCAAAAGCCGGAGGGTCGAGAATGATCAGGTCATAATTTTCACCCATCCGTTCCAGGTATTTAAACGCATCTTCCGCGTATGCTTCGTGACGGGCATCTTCCGGAAAATTTAATTCGACATTCCGGCGGGTAATATGGATCGCTTTGGAAGAACTATCCACCGAATGGACCAGTTTAGCCCCTCCCCGCATGGCATAAAAAGAGAAACCACCTGTATAACAAAACATATTCAATACCGAACGGCCGGCCGAATATTTTTCCAGCAATGACCGGTTGTCACGCTGATCCACAAAGAAACCGGTTTTCTGTCCTTTTTGCCAATCGACATAGAAGCGGAGGCCGTTTTCCAGCGCAATATCTTCCACTTCACCTCCGGCCAGATACCCATCTTCATTTTCCAGACCGGCTTTATAAGGTAAAGTTCCTTCAGACTTATAATAAATATTTTTTACATGTTCTCCCATGACAGCCAGCACCGCTTCCGCAATCCGGGTCCGGGCATGATGCATACCTACAGAATGAGCCTGCATAACAGCCGTAGAGGCATATACATCAATAATCAGGCCGGGTAAATGATCTCCCTCCCCATGTACCAGCCGGTAGGTATTGTTATTCTCCACCCCGGCCAGTTCCAGCGTCTGCCGAAGCGAATAAGCCATCTGTAAACGTTCTTTCCAGAAGTCCGCATCAACGGGTCTCTGAGTGAAAGATAAGATCCGGACAGCGATACTTCCGATCTGGTAATGTCCAATGCCCAGGAACCGGCCGTTTGAACCATAGACTTCCACAAGGTCCCCTTCCGCCGATTTTCCTGTTATTTTCTGAATAGCCCCTGAGAATACCCAGGGATGAAAGCGAAGCAAAGATTCTTCTTTTTTCGGCTTTAATATAATCTGACAATACTCCATTCGTATCTTATTCTTGCAATCGATTGTAAATTTTAAGACAGGCCCAGGCATCCAGTGCCGCATATTTTTTCTGTGCATCCGTCAGCACATCCGCCTCCCAGTTGGAAAGTTGTTGTCCTTTAGCAATTCGTTTATTAAACAGGATAGCGTATATTTTCTGGAGACTAAAATCCTCTATACCATACGCCCCCACGATCTGTTGAAGATCCACAAAGTTTTCCAAAGGAATATCGGCCCGTTTCCGTATAGCCGCAAAATCATCCCGCAGGGATAACCCGATCTTTATATGTTCTTTACTGATCAGAAATTTTTTAAGACAGGAAGGTAAACCAATCCGGTTCAAACGAAACAAAAAGCAGGCTTCATCTGTGGAAAGCTGCATCAACGCGACCTTGTAACGAAGTCCTTTTTTAAAACTGGGACGGGTCTCGGTGTCAAAACCGATGACCGGAAAAAGGGACAAATATTGAATGGCTTTTTCTGCCGTCTCAGGATTATCGACAACAATGATCCGGCCGGGAAACTCCTCTGTTGTTAACTTGGCTATTTCGTCTTTCGTGATAGAACTTATATTCGGTGTCATTCTTCTTCTTTCGTTTCAAATCGACTTTCATCATCATACCGGACTGCATGTAAAGCCTTTAACGCATTCAACAAACGTTGTCCCCAATACTCACGAAAATTGGATGCACAAAGGGCGATCGCCTCTGTCATCACTTCTTCAAAGCCCTGCCGGAACAGGGAAACAAAATTACCGGTGTCCTGGTAAACATCGGCCAGATTTTCAGAAATAAAGGCGGCGACCGGAGCATCACTGTATTGCATATCCGGATGAAAGGTCTCCAGGTAAGTGTCATATTCACCCAACAACCCGGCGATCTGTCCACGCACAGATTCATACATATCTTCCGTGACGGAATATTCCGGGATCATCTCTTCATCCGGAGTCAATAACGGTAATAAGCCCGCTTTCAGATAAAGCAGCGGCAATATCTTGGTGGCTTTATCCACAAAATCATATAAGGAGAGTTGTCCGGCTGTTTCTACAAAGGTACAATATTCCAATGCAACGGTCACAAACTCCAGTGTATTCCGGTCATATATCGGACTGTTTTCTTTTTCCATTTTTTCCTTATGCTCTCTAATGCATATGCAAAAGTAAGAAATATATCTTTAATGACACGAATGTGATCCGGGAATGAAGCCGTTAATTAACATAACAGACTGTTTAAAAAGAAAAAACAAAACGCATGCAACCAAACCTTCCGGGAGGTTGTTTATAATACGTAAAAACCAGAAAAAAATAACGTGGCGTTACAAGTCACGTTATAGATCTCCGGCTAAATCATTTACCAGTCCGGACAAAAAAGCCCGTCTCCGGTTCATCCGGGACGGGCTTCCATATTCATTGTCAATTGTGCCTTGTCAATTGATCACGGTTGTTTTCCGATATAGGCCAGGATACCTCCGTCTACATATAATATATGTCCGTTTACGAAATTAGAAGCGTCTGACGCCAGGAATACGGCAGGTCCGGCCAGATCTTCCGGATTTCCCCAACGGGCTGCCGGTGTTTTCGCAATGATAAAGGAATTAAACGGATGTCCTTCTTCCCGCAAAGGTGCAGTCTGGGGTGTGGCGATATAACCCGGTCCCAGGCCATTACACTGAATATTATATTCTCCGTATTCCGAAGCGATATTGCGGGTCAGCATTTTCAGTCCCCCTTTTGCCGCGGCATAGGCAGAGACTGTCTCACGTCCCAGTTCACTCATCATAGAGCAGATATTAATGATCTTTCCATGGCCTTTTTTGATCATAGAAGGAATCACCGCTTTGGCTACAATAAACGGAGCATTCAAATCGACATCAATCACCTGGCGGAATTCAGCCGCGCTCATTTCTGTCATCGGGATACGTTTAATAATACCGGCATTGTTTACCAGAATATCAATGACACCAACCTCCTCTTCAATCCGGGCAACCATGGCATTTACCTGCTCTTCGTTAGTCACATCACATACATATCCATTTGCGGTAATCCCATCCGCTTTATATGCTTCCAGGCCTTTATCTATCAGTTCCTGTTTGAGGTCATTGAACACAATTTTAGCACCCGCCTGTGCTAATGCGGAAGCTATCGCATAACCAATTCCGTAAGAAGCTCCTGTAACAAGAGCCACTTTACCTTCTAATGAAAAATTTACCATTGTTTTTTCAATTTAATATGTAAGTACTTTAAATTATACGTCTTATAAGGTCAGTCAGCCGATTGACAACGTGTACGTTTACATGTGCAAAATAAATAAATATTTAAACATATCCGGCAAAACAGGATAAGATTATTTGGAAAAAGAAGTTTTATATTTGTCTCATCATAACTTAAAAACAAAGAAATCATGGAAAAGAATTTTTGCCAGAGTTGCGCTATGCCGCTGGATAAAGCGGAGATGAACATACAAAAATATACGGAGACACCCGTTACCCAATTGAACGAAACAACCCAACGGAGATTAATCCATACGGAAAATTTAATGACTGTGATTGTAGATTTTAGTGGCGGCCCGGCAGAACAACCCGATCCGTTTCATTCTCATCTCCATGATCAAACATGTTACATTGCCGCCGGAGAAGTCCTGTTTTTTATAGGAGAGAATTCTCCCGTGCATGTAAAAGCAGGAGACCTGATTGCCATCCCGGGAGGAATCCCTCATGCCATCCAGCTATTGACCCCAACCGCCCGGCTGATAGATAGCTTCACTCCGGTCCGGGAGGATTTTTTGTAATTTCACCTACAGGAA